>CBHWBX010000346.1:0-5095 GCA_966111935.1 uncultured Gemmatimonadaceae bacterium | reverse complement strand
ATCGCCGCCGCCTTGAAGGCCTCGTCGTCGAGGACGACGAACGTGCCTGTGCTGTACGCGTAGCCCTTGACGATGTCCTTCCACTCGACGGGCTCATTGTCCTTGGTCGCAACGCGCTCGTACTTGATCGGCGAGTTGTCTTCCTTCCGCAGCATGCGGAAGCTCACGCGCTCCTTGGCGCGCACCGCGGAGTGCAGTCGAACCGGGATGTTCACGAGCCCGAACGTCAGGGCGCCGCTCCAGATGGGTCGCATGACCCAAGGCCAAGAGCAATCGAAGTGCTATCAACAGTCTTTCCACACACCCCTGTGGAAATGTGGAAGTTGTGAACACCGAGCACACACCCGAAGCGGGGGCGCAAAGGTTACTCGGGAGCGCCGATTTTTATCCCATTTTTTTCCGCGTTCGACGGCCCCCATTTCGTGCTAAATCGCGACCTATTTTGCCCGATTTTTTCACCCGCGTTTTCGCGGTCCTACACATCTGTCCACATACGTTTTCCACACGTTTGCGAACGAGCTTAGCTGAACGGGGACCGCCACTTACAGCGTTGTCGACAAAAGTCCACATTCGCTATCCACAGTAATGACAACGACTTATGGAAAACTTCCCTATTGCGCTCCCGAACTGGCTTTTCTAGAATGCCGCTCCTTCGCGTGCCGACGCTCGTCGCCGGCACGATTGTGAGACCTCCAGAACGAGCCGTTCCAGCCCATGCATCTCGTCGCCTGCGCTACCCCCAAAGAGCCGCTCGAGGTTGCGCCCCGGACGGAATTGTTGGCGGACAGGCCGGCGACGGAGCGGTGGGACGGGTTCTGGTCCTCGGACGTCTACCACGTCCGCTGCATTCGTGAGAACGGTTCCGTTGAGTGGTTCCAGCTCGCCGACGACGATGAGCGGAATGGTGCGACAGCGCGTCGCAAGCACGCGACACGCGTCCTGAACTTCCCGCTCCGCGCGCGTCTCCAGACGCGCGTCGTAGTCGCGAAGTCGCCGACTGGCCGACGTATGCTCGTCGGCACGGCGGGACGCGTCGCCGCTCGCGCGACTCGCTCCGCGGAGTAAGGAAAGTGCGCCCGTCGTCCGCCGCGCGTGTCTCGACGCGCGATCTCAGTGCGTCAGCGCCGCTCGGGCAGGAGCTCGAGCTGCGCGGTGCGCTGCTCGACGACGCGGCGCGCCGCCTCGTACAGCCAATCGAAGCTCGCGTCGAGACGCGGGTCGCCGCCGGCGGCGTCGCGCGCCAGCGTGAAGTGGCTGTACAGTCGCGCCTCGATGCGCTCCGGCTCACCGTGCAGACGGAAGAGCAGCAGCTCGGTCGCCGCCTCGGTGAGATGGAAGAGCGTGAACGCGTAGAAGCGCATGCGCGTCTCGTCGGCGGGATCGACGGTCGCGAAGAAGGCGGGCTCGCGCAGCGGACGCTCCTCGCGAATCGACGCGACGAGCTCCATCGCGTGCTCGAGCCCCGACGGGCCGGCGCCGCGCAGCACTTCCGTCCACAGCTCGGCGACGCGGCGGAGCAGCACCAGATCCCAGCGACGCTCGTCCTCGCGCGCCGGAAAGAGCTGCGCGCCGTTCGCGCGCAGCCAGTGACGGAACTCCGTCTGCTTGCCGCCCAGCTGCGCCAGGCCGGCGAGGAGCAGTGTGCGGTAGAGCGCCGCGGCGCGCTCGTCGCGCTCGACGGGGAGCGATGCCGTGAGAATGAACGCGCGGTCGGCGCCCGCCTCGATGTGCGCGGCGCGCTGCGCCTGCTGTTCCGGCGAGAGCTGAGCGGCCGGGGAGCCGGCGCCCTCGAAGTCGAGCCACTCGCTCGCCGCAATCACGTATGCACCGGCCAGCGGCACGACGAAGTCCGGTGGCCCGTTGTCGGTCGGCGAGCCCGCTGCTCCGCCCAATCGCGTCAGCACGCCCATGCCGTACTGAATCGCCGCCGCCCGGTCCTCGGGCGTGACGACCTTCACCGCCCAGTGGCGGTCCAGGTTTTCGAGTGCGTTCGGAATGGTCATGCGGTCATGGAAACGGGGCGATCGGTAGGCACAGGCTCACCTTCGCTCTCGAGGCAGACGGCCATGTGTCGAATCAGTAACAACTTGCGAATAACTGAAGTCGAGGATGCCCGCCGGCAGACCGGGGGGGAGCGATGCTAGAGCCCAACGCTCGCCGCCGGCTGCGACTCGTCGCGGCCACCTCTCGTGATCTCGAATTGGTGAAGGACCTCCGACAAGCACTCGAGGAAGACCACCCGATGTCCTTCGTTCCAAGTGCCGACCTGCTGCGCGACATCGCACTCTGCGTCGCGTGTACCCAGGACGGCCCGGCGCCACGCAACCGCGCGGGACTCTGCGACACCCACCGCAGCCGCTGGAATCTCGAAGCCTGCATGGCCGAGTCGTCCGAGGCGACCGAGGACGCATCACTCAACCGGCTCGTCTCCGGCGTGCTCCAGTCGCCGGACGGCGGTGCGCAGCTCCTCTCGGCGTTCGATCGCCAGCGGCGCGCGCTCCGTCTCGTGCTCGAGGCGCACGCGCGTGGCGCCGTGCGGTTGCCGGAGAGCATCGCGCGCACGGTCGAGCGGGCCGCGACGAGCGGACCGCGCTTTCTCAACGGCGGATCACGGTCCGCGCACAAACAGGCGGCGAGCTGACCATGCCGTCGACCATCGAGGGATCGAGCATGATTCAGGTGAAGTGTGTCGGCGGTGAGTGCAATGGCCTCACCGTCAAAGTCGAGCCGCAACCGACCTACTACGAAGTGATCGATCCGCGCGAGCCGGAGCGGCGCGATTACTACATCCTCGAGGTGGGGCAGTGGGGCGCGCGCCTCGTTCCCGAGGCGACGGCCGACTGGCGCGCGCGCATCTGACGCTCGTTCGGGACCGCGATCCATCGCGCAGCGAGGCCAGACCTCAGGATCGTGCCTCGAACTCTTCGATCGCCCACTCGAGCACTTCGGCCTCGAGCCAGCCGTCATCAGGCGTGATCGCATTGGCGCGCTCGAGCAGTTGAATCATCGAGCGCGTGTGCCGCAGGACCGCGGGCAGCGGCTCGCCCGCCGAGCGTAGCGTCACCACGAAGGTGCGCACCTGGCCGCGGAAGACATCGCGCGCCTGGCGCGCCTCCTGAATCCGCGCCCGCGCCGCCAGCACCGTGGTTCGCGTCTCGCTGCTCCATTCGGCCAGCAGATCGTGCTGCGCCATGAGCGCGAGATGTTCCTTCTCGAGCGCGCGCGCGTACTGATAGCGCGTCGCTGCCGAAGCGACGATGGGCGGAACGACATCGAATCGTTCTTCTGCGGTCGCCCGCTGCTGGGAAACCATCGTCGATTCTCCGGTGCCGATGGGGGGTGCGGTCGGAGACATAATTGGTGGTCGGTGCCGAACGGGCAAGGCCCGTTCCGGTTGAGGCCGTCAAAAGGGTCGACGAACTTGCGTCATCCCGAGGCGCGAAGCCTCAGGATGACGCGTGCACCGATCAGGTCGCGACGTCGGTTTCCGGATCGACCTTCCCGCCACGCACCGCTTCGACCGCCTGGGCGCGCTCGTCGATCTCGGCCGGCGACATCGCCGGCGGTACCGGGATCGCGTCCGCCGGGTCGCTGCCGAGCACCTGGTCGCTGCTCGCCTCGAGCGGGACCTCACGGTCGGAGACGAGCTCCGAGTTCTCGTCTGACGGCTGCTCCACCGACTCCGGCGTCGACGGCGATGCGCTCACGACGTCGGCATAGTCGTGCGCCCGCTCGATGGTCTCGTTGTTCTCGGTGATCTCCGTGGTATCCGATTCAGTCGCCCGACCGTCATCCGGCCGATTCGCTTCGTTCGCCATGATTGCTCCTGGTTTCCGGTAGTGTCCGTACCAGAGTGCACTACCCGCGCCAGCGCTCAGAGCTGGGCGGGCAACGGCAACTGCTTCACCGCAGAGACGCGGAGACGCAGAGGTTTCGCAGAGGACTCCAGTAAGAGCGAAAATGCTTGAAATGGGAACGGCGACTCCGATGCTCGGGTCGCCGTTCTTCTTTCCATCATTCCTTTTGCTCTTTCGCTATTTGCAGTTCTCTGCGTTCGTCTGCGACTCCGCGTCTCTGCGGTGAGCGGTTCGGCCCAGGCGCAGCGATATCAACGATACCGAATCCCCGCCTCACGCAACCGCGCCACCGCCTTGTCGAGTACCGGCTGCTCGGCGATCAGCGACACGCGGAAGAACCGCTCGCCGCCGGGCCCAAACGCGTTGCCCGGGGTGACGACGACGCCGGCCTTGTCGATGAGATGCTTCGTCCATTCCTGGGCGGTGAAGCCCTCGGGGATCGGAAGCCACACGAACATCGTGCCGTGCGACGGCTCGGTCTTCCATCCGAGGCTGGCGAAGGCGTCGAGCACCGCGTTGCGGCGCCGTTCGTACCGCTCGACCGTCGGCTTCTCGAGCTCCTTGTAGTGATCGAGCGCGTAGCCCGCGCCGGCCTGGATCGGGGTCGGCGTGCCGTAGCCCATGTTCGTGCGCACCGCGTGCAGGGCGCGGATCAGCTTCGCGCCGCCGACGGCGAAGCCGATGCGCGAGCCGGCCATGTTGAACGTCTTCGAGAACGAGTGGAACTCGAGCGTGACATCCTTCGCGCCCGGCACCTGGAGCGCGCTCGGCGACACGAGGCCATCGAAGGTGAGCTCGCTGTACGCGAGATCAGAGATCAGCAGCAGCCCGTGCTTGCGGCAGAGGGCGACCGCGTCCTCGTACAACGCAAGCGGCGCGATCGCGCCGGTCGGGTTGTGCGGGTAGTTGAGAATGACAATGCGCGCATCGGCGAGCACGTCCTTCGGGATCGAGCGCAGATCCGGGAGGAAGCCGCGCTCGGCGCGCAGCGGCATCAGGTACGTCCGTCCGCCGACGAGTCCGCTCGCGCGGCCGTGAACGGGGTAATAGATGTCGGGGACGAGCGAGATCGTGTGCTCGTCGGCGAACGCCATCGTCGCGTGCGCGATCCCTTCCTTGGCGCCGCTCAGGCAGAGCACTTCCGTTTCCGGATCGACCGTCACGCCGAAGCGCGCCTGCATGTAGCCGGCGACGGCCTTGCGGAACGCCGGCGTCCCATCGAACGGCGGATAGCCGTG
>CBHWBX010000345.1:0-5107 GCA_966111935.1 uncultured Gemmatimonadaceae bacterium | reverse complement strand
CGCTCGACGGCGCTGCGGTTTACACGAATCGCGCGCACGACGTCGAGGTCGAGCGGCATGCCGGGATTGCGCTCGACGTGGTCGGCCGGAAGCGGACGCGGCGCGGTAACGAGCGTGAGGTTCGGTTGTGCGGTCATGAAAGCCACCGGAGGTACGACGCGAAAAACGGCTCCCGGACGTCCCGGAGCCATCCATTCAATCTACCGAAAAACACATCCGGGGTCAGCGGGCCGGGGGGTCCCGGTACGAATTCTGTAAATGGCCGTAAGGCAGTGGAGTACACGGATTCGAGCCGTCACGCGAGGAGTACCGGAGTATGCGCAGGACCGTAGCGAGCTTGCTGATTCTTTCGACCGCATTTGCCTGCCGGACCCGGCCGGTTTCCGTGGTCGTCCCCGAAGTCGATACCGAAACGACCGATCTTGGAGCGATCTCGACCACCGGCGACACCTCCTGGCGGGCCTCCGCGCTGATCGACCTCCGCGAGCACGCGCATGGAGTCCAGGCAGCGCCGGTCCCGGACGTGAAGGCCCCCAAGAATCGGGTCGTGACGAGCGGGTTCGCCGCCATCTCGCCGGAAACCGTGAACGCCGAACCGACGGACGAGCTGCTCGACGACGACGAGGGTCCGGCCGTGCTCCGCGCGCAGGTGATGCTCGACCGGGCCAGGTTCTCGAGCGGCGTCCTCAACGGAAAAGCCGGCCAGAATACGGCCAAGGCCGTGATGTTCTTCCAGGAAGAGAACGGACTGCCGGCGACGGGGAAGCTCGATCGCGCGACCTACGACAAGCTCGTCGCGCAGGTCGGCAGGGTCGACGGGGCGATCGAGTACACCCTGACGCCGGACGACATCGCCGGACCGTACTACTGGGTTCCGACGAGCGTCTACGAGCAGGAGAAGCTGCCGTGCGAATGCTATGCTTCGGCGCTCGAGATGCTCGATGAGCGTTTTCATACGGTGACCGACGTTCTGCGCCGCCTCAACCCCGGCGTCTCGTTCAATCACCTCACGGCCGGCCAGAAGATCTGGGTGCCGAACGTCGAGCCGTTCGACGCCGAGAACCTGCGCAAGGCGCAGGGGCTGAAGCCGATCGTGAAGATTCACGTCGCGAAGAGCGGCCGCTATCTCCACGCGCTCGCCGCCGACGGCTCGATCGTCTATCACTTCCCGACGACGGTCGGGTCGGAATACGATCCGTCCCCGACGGGGAAGTATCGCATCGAGGGCGTGCAGTGGCATCCGGTGTTTCACTACAACCCGGCGCTCTACTCCGACGTCCCGGACTCGCGCCCGCGCGCGACGCTGCCGCCGGGCCCGAACTCGCCGGTCGGCGTGGTGTGGATCGCGACGTCGAAGGATCACGTCGGCATTCACGGCACGCCGCTGCCGCACACGATCGGCCTCGCCAGCTCGCACGGCTGCGTGCGTCTGGCCAACTGGGACGCGGCCCGACTCGCCGGCGCGATCAAGTCGGGCGTGCTCGTGGAGTTCGTGGACTAGCGCCGCGCCGATTACGGCTTCTCGACGATCTCCACCGGCGCGAGGTTCGCCGCCCGGATCGCCGGCTCGATCACCTTGCGATCGCCGCCGACGACGACGATGAGATGGTCGAGGTCGAGATACTTCGCCGCCGCGGCAGAGACGTCCGCGGCGGTGACCGCGTTCATGCCGGCTGCGTACGTCTCGAGAAAGTTCGGCGGCAGGCCGTCGCGTATCGATTCGACGATCTGGTTCGCCGTGTCATCGGGGCCATCGATGCGGCTCCAGAGCGCGCCGACACGCGCCCGGCGTCCCGCCTCGAGGTCGGCGGCCGACGGCGGCGCCGCCCGAAGACCGCGCAGCACGACCATCCATTCCGCGAGCGCGCTGTCCGCTTTCGCCGTCGCGATGCTCGTCGTTCCGAGCAGCTCGCCGCGACGCGGCGCACGACGCCAGCTCATCACCATGTTGCCCGAGTACGACCAGGCGCGCTTCTCACGCAGTGCGTCGACCATGCGATTGGTGAGGATCGTGCCGAGCATCTCCGCCGCATACGCGTCGGCGTCCGTGCGCGCCGGCCCGGTGACGCCCATCGAGATCGTCGCGTTCGAGCCCGGGCCGGTATCGACGATGTAGATCTTCGCGGGCGCGGGTGACGGCAGCGACGGGGCGCCGGCCTGCTCGGCGTTCGCCGTCGCCTGCCATCCGCCGAACACGCGGCGTACTTCAGCGAGCGCGTTCGCATGCGTCACGTCGCCGACGACGATCACGGTCGTGGATCTCGGACCGACGTAGCGATTGTAGAAGCTCACGACGTCGTCGCGGGTCAGCGCGTTCGCGCCGGCTTCCGTTCCGAGATACGAGCGTGTGACGGCATCCTGCCGGCCGTTGAGCAGCGTGAAGACGACGCTGCGCGGCACGAGGTTCGCCCGCGCCGCGTTCCCGCGGAACGTCGCGGCCTGCGCGGCCTTGCGACGATCGACGCCCGCCGGATCGAACGACGGATGCATCAGCATGTCGCCCATCAGCGAGAGCGACGCATCGAACGCGGCCGGCGTGGTCGTGAACGACGTCGGCGACACCGGCGTTCCGGCGCGCGCCGACGCTTCGGCGAGCTGCGCGGCGTTTTTCGTCGTCGTCCCTTCGCGCAGCGAGTTGAGCATCACGCGATAGAGACCTTCCTTCCCCGGCGGATCCGCGGTTTCGTCGACGCTCAACACCGCGCGGACGGCGACGACCTGCACCGAGTGATCCTCGACGGTGACGACGTGGAGCCCGTTCGGCAGGGTCGTCGTCTGGGTCTTCGGAAAATGGAACGTGAGCGGCGGTGCCACCGGAGGCCGCTGCGGCTCCTGCGCTGAAACGGCGCCGAACGCCGTGAACAGGCCGACGATGAGAATGCGGCGCATCACTTGGTCCCTCGCACGTAGGCCGGGGTGGCGTTGATGAACGGAAGTTCCGGCTTGCTCGCGAGGTTCGTCTTCCCAACGGGGACGATGCTCATCACGATCTTCGGCGCGACGAGGAAGCGCTTCCGCGCCCGCTCGACGTCGGCGGCGGTGAGACGCCGCGCGGCGTTCGCCTGCTTCGCGTACGCCTGCGCATCGCGCGCGTACACTTCGTCGTGCGCGAGCGTGTCGGCGCGCATGAGATGCCGCTGCAGCGATGTCGCGAGGTGCACGGCGTTGTAGCTGTTGTATCGCTCGATCTCTTCGGCGGTGGCCGGTGACTTCGCCATCGCCGTGATCACGCTGTCGACGAGCGTTTCGATCGTCGTGAGCGACGCGTTCGGCCGCGGGTCGATCGCGATCTCGAACGCGCCCGCATGCTCGACGTCCATGTTGTCGACGTTGACGCTCGTCGCGAGCTGCCGATCGTCGATCAGCAGCTTCGAGAGACGGCCGAGCGCCGTCGGCGGCTCGACGGCGATCGAGGCGAGGTGCCCGTCCGACGAGATGCGCGACAGCGAGAGCGTCGTCGCGAGCGCGAGGAGCGGGATGCGGTCGGGATCGGCGTACGCCGCGCCCGGCCAGACCATGCGAAGCCGCGGCGCCGTCGCGCGCGGGTCCTCGAGCACGATGCGCTTGTCCGACGAGAGCGCCGTCTTCGGCACGGCGACGCGCGCCGGCGTCGCGCCGCGCGGAATCGAGCCGAAATACTTCGTGATCCACTCCTTCGCCGACGCCGCCGTGAAGTCTCCGCTCACCGCGATCACCGCGTTGTTCGGCACGTAATACGGACCGCACGCCTCGCGAACGTCGCGCGGCGTGATCTTCGGCATGTCCGGCATCGGCGAGAGCACCGCGTTGTGGTACGGATGCCCTTCCGGATACAGATATTCGCCGACGACGCTGCGGAACGGCGCGACGGCAAGCGGCAGATTCTCGAAGCCGAGCCGCTCCTGCCCCACGATGCCCCGCACCGCGGCCACGTGCTGCGAATCGGCGACGCTCAGGGCATGCCGAAGCCGATCGCCCTCCGTCCAGATCACGCTCTCGAGCTGGTTGCTCGGCACCGTCACGAAGTAGTGAGTGGCGTCCTCGGTCGTGATCGCGGCGCGCGTCGTCGTGCCGCCAAGGACGGTGCGATAGAACGTCGATTGCGGCTGCTTCATGTTGGGCGATCCTTCGCCCATCAGATGCTCGCAGAAGTGCGCGATGCCGATCCGGCCCGGGACGTCGTCACGGAACCCGACGCGATAATAGATGTCGACCGCCGCGAGCGGCGCCGAATGGTCTTCATTGAGAATGGCCGTCAGCCCGTTCGGCAGCACGAACCGCGTGACCGGGAGGGGACGGATGGGTGCCTGCTGCGCGGCGAGGGGTGTGCCGGCGGCAAGCAGGAGTGTGACGAGAGCGCGAGAACGCCGCATCGGAAGTCCGGTGGGAGTGGCCTACCGTATAGTTGTACGCGCCGCCGCGTCCGGCGCAACAAGAAAGCTACGCCGCCGCCTCGTCCGAGACCGCGGTGAACTCTGGCCCGGTCTGACCCGCGCGCTCCGGGAACAGGTCGAGCAGCTCACCCTGCATCGTGAACCAGGCAACCGTGCAGCAGGCCGACGTCGCCAGCAGCGGCCATTCGACCGACAGAACGCCCGGCGCGGCGACCGCGGTAAGTATCGGCACGGTCGCGATCAGTGTTGAGGCGGCGACCACAGTCTGCACCATCGACCGCGCCGAGACCGCGTACCAAATCGACACGCCGACGACCGCGATGACGAACGATGGCTGCTCGGCCTTGTGGTTGAAGATCACCCCATACCGGTGCAGCGATCCGAGAAACGCCCGCCGGAACTCGGCGTCGCGCCAGCGAGTTCTCTGGAGCAGCAACGGCAGCAGCAGGAGCACCGTGCCGGCAAGCTGAATCGGCCAGTTCGGGCCATCATAGCCGACGGCGAGGTGCAGCAGACGCATCACCGACGCACCGCGATCGAGCGCGTCGACGGAGCCCATGCGATACCAGGACGCATACTGCGCGATCAACACGCCCGGCGACGTGACGAGCAGCGGCAGCGCGACGAGCACCCCGCCCACGAGCGCACCGCACCAGGCGAACCGACGGCGATCCGCGCGCGGCAGCGCGAGCGCTGCGGCGGCGAGCGGAAAGATCTTCACGAGCGCGCCGAGG
>CBHWBX010000344.1:0-5112 GCA_966111935.1 uncultured Gemmatimonadaceae bacterium | reverse complement strand
TACTCAGGCTTGGTTGTTCTGGGTGTTGGTCGGTCCCGTGGGTGTTGGCGCTCTTTGTTTTTCTCCTTGTGGGGGTTGGGTGGGGGTGGGACGCGAGGTGAAGTCGCTGATGCGCTGGCAGCGCAGGCAGTAGCGCGCGCCGTCGCGCATCGGCACGTAGACGGCATTTCCGCACGCCACGCAGGTCATGTCCGTTCGCGTTTGGCTGCTCATCGCTTCGTGTCCTCTCCGTGCTCGACGGGCGCGGCGGCGGGAATGCGCGTATTCCACCAGCGCCGCGCGCCGCTCTCAGACTTCGCCCAGCCGCTTTCCGCCGCGCACGAGTCGCACGAGACGGCGTAGGCGAACGCGCCCAACTCGTCGGTCTGCAACTCGGGAGCGGCGTCGGGGAAGCGCGCGTTCTTGTGGAGGCTCATGTTCGTGCCGCCGCAGAACGGGCAGGGCAGCAGGCCGTCCGGCGTTGCTTCGCTTGTCTGGCCGGAGGCGCGAGCGGCGGCGATCAACGCACGAATCGCCCGCTGGAGCGAGTCGCCGCTGTACTTCCGCGAGAGCACGAGGTCGAGCAGATGCGAATGGGCGGCCTTCACCTCATCCGACTCAGACGGCGCGGCAGCTTTCGTGTTTTCGGTCATGCTGCACTCCAAATCGTTTTCTGGTCCGTGGGGTGTTCGTCCACGCGGGGGCGCGAAGGACGGTTCCAGCTTCCGCCGTCGGTTTGGCCGATGACCTTCCAGCCCGCCGCGCGAAGCGACGCGCCGTGTTCCGAGGCGAGGGTGTACGTGAGCAAGCGGCGGTAGCCGAGCGCCCGAGCTGCGCGCCATGCCGCCGCGTAGAGCATCGAACAGGCGTTCGCGTCGCCGAGGGTGCAGCAGCGCGTCACCTCGGCGGTCCAACCGTCGTTGTTCATCCGAGCGACGGGCTTCCCGATGATCGCCACGCCGCGCACGCTGTCGCCGAGACTCACCGCCACGGCGAACAACCCGCCCTGCGGGGCGCGGTGATGCCGGTGATGGCGCGCGACGAACGCCCGCGCCTCGCGGAGAGTGATCGGCGACAGCGCCAGCTTCACGCGTTCTTCTCCGTGTTCGTCGTTCCCGTCGGGGTGGGCGCCACGCGTGCATCGGGCGAGAGATCTTCGCCCGTTAGATCCTTCCACGTGCGAATCGCGTCGATCTCGCCTTGCGTCGGTTGCGGTATCGGCGCGGGATCGACCACGACGGCTGAGGCGAGCAGCTTCGCGGTGTTCTCGAACGCGAGGCGCAGCGTCTCGGGCGCGATCTCCAATGGGCGGACGCTTCCGCTCCGCGCCATGCCCGCCATCACGCAATCCGCGATGAAGTCGAGCACGTCGATGAGGTTCACGTCGGCGGGGATGCCATCGGGCTCCGTCAGGTGGTGGCGATTGAGCGAGCGATGCCGCTCCCACCAGCCCGTCTGCTTGAAGCCCGTCACGAAGTCGGCGTGGAAGCCGTCGAGGTCCGTCAGCTTGTCCGTGTCGTGGACGGCGGCGGTGCGGTGCAGCATCTGCGCGAAGAATGCGAGCGCAAGGCGAACGTCCCCGATGTGCTGCTCGGAACTGGCGCGCAACGTCTCGCGGTTCACGTTCGCGAAGTCGCAGGTGCGCGTGTCGGCGGTCTGGCTCTGCTTGATGCGGATCATGTTATTTCTCCGTTCCCGTCGGGGCGGGGGTGGAACGCACGCGGTCGATGGCCGCGATGTCACCCATGGCGAGGGATCGCGTTTCGGAATCGAGAAGCACGTCGGGGTCTGCCGTGACTTCAGCCCACCGCAGCACGTCGGTCGCGATGCCGTAGCCGCGACCGTACGCCTGAAGCATCCAGTGGGCAGCGAGCGCCTTCCACCGCCGCGCCTCGCTCGGCGTCTCGCCCGGTGTCGCTTCGGAGACTGACGGCGGGGTGGCCAGCCACGGACGAGCCGCGACGTACGCCGCCGCGTATGATTCGGCGTTGGCGACGACATGCTCGTATTTCATCGCGCCGTGCGTCCGCACCGACTCCTCGCCGTTCAGATAGCCAGCGCGAACTGCGCTCCACACGACGTCGCGGACGGCTTTCACGCTCGGCGCTTCGCCTTCTGCTCCGGGGGCGCGCGGCTCCCCTTCGTCGGCCAGTTTCGCCTCGGTCGCGAGGAACGAGGAGGCCGCCGAGTGTTGGAACAGGCGCAGTTCGTTCGACACGCCGTCGTACTCGCTCGGCTCTCCTGCTGTCGCGCCTCCGGTGTCCCCGGAACGCGCGGCGCGGAACGAATCGACGTTCATCATCGCGCGGTGCTCACCGTCGTGACCCTTCGCCAAGCGGCAGACGTGGCGCCCGTCGTTGAGGATCGCGTGACAGTAGGTGTCCGATGCGGGCACGATCGGCGCCTCGTCCGCTAGGGGAGCGGAGCGTGAGCCCTCGGCCTCTTTCCGCCATGCGTCGCGCTCACCTTCGGCCGCAACCCGACGCTCCCATTCTCGACGCCCGCGCTGATCGGCGAGCGTGAGTGTATCGCGCGAATCACGCACCGCAGCGATGAGCCAGCGCACTTCCGCCCCGCCCAACTCGCTCAGATTCTTGCGCTCGATCTCGCGGAGCCGCGCCTCAAATGTGTCCGTCGTCTTCATACTCAGCACTCCACGCCGATAGCGGCATTAAGGGATTGGGCGCGGGCCTCTGCCGTCGCGCGCCTCGGGCCACGGATCGCGCGACCGAGGCCGCCGTTGTCGCGCACGAAGTCGCGGCGGCGGAAATCCCAGACGCCCCACAGCTCACGCGGGAAGCCCATCTCAACCACCGCGTACCGCTCGCCGTTCACGCGGTTGCGCTGGGCAGAGGCTTCGTATTCCGCCGTGAGGCGGGCGTTGATTTCCTTACTCGACCAGGACAGCGCCACCGACCCGCCGCGACCACGAATGACTTTCGGCACAACCCCGCTCCCGTTGAGGTACGATAGGATTATAAGCTAGCTTGTAACTTGACGCAATAGTCAGTTTATGCCTAGGTTATAACCCATGATCGCATGGAACCACGCCGAGATTGCTCGGCAGATGACCAAGGCCGGGATCGCCAATCGGAAGCAGCTCGCCGAGCGCGCCGGGATTTCGCTGCCCACGGCCTACGCCCTCGCCGAGAGCGGCGTCCTGCAACGCATCGACGTCCCGACGCTCGAAGCCCTGACGCGCGCCTTCGACCTCCCCGCGCCGTGGAGCCTGTTGCTGTACGAGCCCGACTAGCCGCCCGCTCTCGTGTCCTGGGAGGGTCATACCGGCACCTCCACGCGGACGTAGCCGAACTTCCATCCCGCTTCGCTGAGCCCGCCCTTCTGTCGCCAAGCCGCCGACGCCTTGCGCTCACGCTTGATGTCGTCGATCGACGCGCAGAGGTGAATGCCCTTGCGGGCGTATCGGCCTTCGCTGACGAAGTGGATCTGATAGCCGGGCTCGTAGCTCGCCGGACGTCCGTCCAACGTGTGCATGTACATCGTGCGCGTCGCGCGCTTCGCCTGCTTGCGGGGGAGGGTCATGAGCGAGCCTCCGCGACACGCGAACGGGGCGCCGACTCGCACAGCGCCTTCAGGCCACGCGGCGGCGACCAGCCATCCTCGCGTAGCTTCTTCGCGAGATCCCGCGCCGATGCGCCTCGGTAGGTCTGCACCCATTTCTGCGAGCGCGGGAGGCGGCGATTCGCCGTCACCCACCGCCGCCTCGCGACGAGCACGGCGACGTACTCCCCGCGCTCGACCATGAAAAACGCATCGGCGTGGCCCTTCTCGCCGCGCTCGTTGTAGAACGACTCTCGGCTCGGCTTCACGGTTCACCCGCCGTCGTCAGCCAAACCAGTTCATCGACGCACTGGACGGCGAACACTGCGCGTTCGTTCGCGTGCGCGACTTCTTGCTCGTACGGCGCGGCGACGCGTGCAAGGCTCGGCGCGTAGACGTGCTGGATCTCGCGCAGCGCGGCGATGGCCTGCTCGACGGCGATGTTGATCGCGAGGGCGTTACGGAGCTGCGGCTTCTTCGTGCGCGACGCGGACTTCTTCTTGGCGGTTTTCATGGTCGGTGTGGTGAGGGTGTGCTGCCGGGCCTGCGTCAGTTTCTGTCTCATGTCAGTTCTCTCGGGTGTCTCAGGTCAGGGGGTGGCTACGGTTCCAAGGCGAGCGCCAAGCGCCAGCCGATCCACTGCGCGCAGACCGAGGCCACGCCATTGCCGGCCATCTTATACCGGGCGGAATCGCTCATCGGCTTGCCTGATTTGTTCGGGACGAGGGTGTGATCGTCGGGCCAGCTTTGCAGCCGTTCACACTCCCGCGGCGTTAGCCGGCGGGGGATGCCGGCGCTCGCGATGTGCGAGGGCATCCCGCCAGGATTAGCTCGGAGCGAAGCGGCCGGCGTACCTTCCGTCCACCAGCCTTGACCTGTCTCGCTCGCGACAATTGTGTGCGCTTCGCGCGCTTCGTCGCTCGCGTCATGCCCTTCGTGCGTGAGCGAGTGGGTGACTTCGCCAGTCAGGCAGATGGCGAGCGGAGGACGCGCGCCGGCCGCGAGCGGGTGGCAGGGATCGCCAGGCTGCGGGTTGCTGCGGTTCGTGTCCGAGGTGATTTGCGTCTCGTCGAACGCGAGCACGGCCGGCTGGCGATTGTTAGCGGCGCGAATTGGCGGCGACAGTTCTTCGTCGATCGCCATCCAGTCGTGATGGCTGGCAGAGTGATCGAACGAGAGGACGCCGATCTCGACCTTCTTCGCATCCTCGGCCATCAGTGGCGACGCTACGCGGCCGACGGTTCGCTGATAGGCGTTGAAGCGCAGCGCGCCCGCAGCGCCTGATCCAGCGTCGGCGGCAACGCCTTCCCGCGTTTCTCCGCGCGCCGGAGAATCCCCGCACAGGCTTTCGGCGAGAGATAGAACTTCGGCGGGATCGACGCGGCCGGTTCGAGTACCGAGGACAAAGACGCGGCGGCGCCGCTGCGGAACCCCCAAGAACTGGGCGTCCAGTACCCGCCACGCGGCGACTCCGGTAGGTCCCGCTGCCACACCTGCGGAGCGCCATCCGTCCGCGGGAACAGGGATGGGGGCTCCCACGAAGGCTCGTAGGACTTCGGCGAAATCTTTCCC
>CBHWBX010000343.1:0-5161 GCA_966111935.1 uncultured Gemmatimonadaceae bacterium | reverse complement strand
GCGGACGGGTTCATCGGCTTGCCGCAATCGATGCAGAAGCGCGACTCGGACTCGTTGTCCCGTCCGCAGAAGGCGCAGGACGTCACGCGTGGGCCTCCGGCGGGGAAACATCCATGAAGCGCGAATATAGGTCAGTTTCTGGGGGCTGGTCAATGAATTGGCGGGGCTTGACTTATGTGATGAAGAACGATCCCGGGATCGTTCTTCCAACGGCCGCGGTCGCTCAACGTGCCGAGGCCCTCTAGTTTGACCAAAATGCGGACACGCCAACTCCTGCCGCTGATTTTGATCGCGGCCTGTACGAGCACTCCGGCACCTGTCACCACTCCGGTCCCGGCGCAGCCGAGCAGGCCGGCTCAACCGGCCCCCGCCGAGCGCGGTCTGCAGTCGCGCCCCGCGCCGCCGCTTCCGACGATCCCGCTCGTCGACGGACCGCTGGTCATCAAGACCGCCTATCCTGAACCGAACCAGTCGATCGCCGTCCGCGACTCGAACTTCATCTTCGGCACGGTCGGCAGCGGACGCGCGACGCTCACGATCAATGGCGCGCCGGTGAAGGTCGCACCGAACGGGACGTTCATGGCCTTCCTGCCGGTGCCGCCGCCGAGTGCGCCGCGCTACGAGCTCGTCGCGACCAAGGACGCCGAGAACGCGCGGCTCACCGTTCCCGTGAAGGTGCCGGCGCCGCGCCTCGAATTGCCGACCGAAGGACGCCTCGTCGTCGACACGAACAGCCTCTCGCGCGGTGCGTCGAATCTCGTCCTGCGCGACAACGAGCCGGTGCGCGTGAGCATGCGCGCGCCGATCAACGCGAGCGCCTACGTCGTCACGCCGGCGCAGCAGCGCGTGCCGCTCGCCAACATCGGCGGCAACACCTTCGCGACCGACGTCACCTACGGTGACCTCGTCGGCGGCACGACGCTCTACGTCTTCCGTGGAAGCGATACGACGCGCTTCGCGCTCTCCCGTCCGAATCCCGGCACCTCGCGCGGCCGCATGGTCATGCTCGGCGACAGCCTCGCCGATGCGACGGTCATCGGACGCGACGTTCCCGCCGGCACCTACAAGTGGATGTTCGTCCCCGGCACGATCGTCGAGCAGACGGGACGCAGCGGCGACAACGTCCGCGTGCGCCTCGACTCACAGCTCGAGGTCTGGGTCGATGCGCCGAGTGTGAAGACGCTGCCCGTCGGCTTTCCGTCGCCGCGTCGCACCGTCGGCGCGATGGCAGTGGTGCCGTCGGCCGAGTGGGTCGACGTCGTGATGCCGATGTCGTCGGTGCCGCCGTACCTGATCGAGCAGAATCTCCACTCGATCTCGCTCACCCTCTACGGAACGACGGCGACGCCCGAGACAATCAAGTTCTTCCGGAACGATTCGCTCGTGCGGATGATCAACTGGATCCCCGTCGCGAGCGATCGCATTCGCCTCGACCTCGAGCTCACCCAGCCGCCGTACGGCTATCTCGCCTTCTTCGAGCCGGGGCGCGGCTTCGTGCTGCGCCTGCGCCGCGCGCCGAAGGTGAACGCCGCGCGTCCGCTCGAGGGACTGACGCTCGTCGTCGATCCGGGCCATCCCCCCGGAGGGGCAGTCGGTCCGACCGGGTACACCGAAGCGGAAGGCGCGCTTGCCGTCGGCATGAAGCTGCGCGACTTGCTACAGCAGCGCGGTGCGCGCGTCGTCATGACGCGCACCGACATGCGTGCGGTCGATTTGCACGAGCGCAGCGTGATCGCCCGCCGCGCGAACGCGCACGCGTTGATCTCGATTCACTACAATGCCTTCGGCGACGGCACGAATCCGTTCGCCAACGCCGGCACGAGCACGCTCTTCTTCCATCCGCAGTCCGAGCCGATGGCGCGGCTGATCCAGATCGGCATGATGCGCGAGATCGGCCAGCGCGACATCGGCGTCCACTATCAGAACATCGCCATCGGCCGCACGATGTGGATGCCGTCGACGATCAGCGAAGGTCTCTTCCTCATGTTCCCCGAACAGGAATGGTCGGCACGCACCGAGGAAGGCCAGCTCCGCTACGCCCGTGGCGTCGCGGACGGCGTCGAGGCCTACTTCCGCTCGCTCGGCCAGCGGTGAGATCGCGCGAGGCGTCACCCCGTGCGATGCGTGGCCTCTTCCGTCATCGTCGAGACCGCGGCGGGGTGAGAAGATCCCTCGTCGCTACGCTCCTCGGGATGACATTCGCGGCGCATGCCTCCGCGCAGCGCCCCGACCTCGATTGGCAAACGATCCGGACGAAGCACTTCTACGTCCACTTCACCGCGCCGACCGAAGGCCTGGCCCGCCGCGTCGCCGCGAATGCCGAGCGCGCCTACGACCAGCTCGCGCAGCAGCTGCATCCTCCACGAGGAATGATCGACGTCGTCGTCTCCGATGACGTCGACGCCTCGAACGGCTCGGCGACGCCCTTTCCCACCAACCGCATCGTCGTCTACGCCAACCCGCCCGTCACCGAATCGGCGCTGCGCAACACGAACGACTGGGCGCAGATGGTGATCACCCACGAGCTCACCCACATCTTCCACCTCGACCGCTCGCGCGGAGTGTGGTCGCTCGGCCAGCGCGTCTTCGGGCGCGCCGCGGCGCTCTTTCCGAACTTCTATTCGCCGTCGTGGATCACGGAGGGCCTCGCCGTTTACGAGGAGTCCCGGCTCGCCGGCGCGGGACGCATCGAAGGCTCCGAGCATCGCATGATCGCGCGCGCCGCCGCGGTCGATCACAGCTTTCCCGGGCTCGGCGCGCTCAGTCTGGCGCAGGGCAATTTTCCTTTTGGTGAGACGGCGTACGGCTACGGGTCGCTGCTCATCGACTACCTCGCCCGCACGCGCGGCGATGACAAGATCCGCGCGTTCGTCGACAAGTCGGCCGCCGAAATCGTCCCATACTTCTATAACGTTCCATCGAAGTCGGCGTTCGGGATCAGCTTCTCCACCGCGTGGCGCGACTACAGCGATTCGGTGCGTCGCAGCGTCGGCGAGTTCGCGCCGCCGATGGACGGATGGCGCGATCTCACCCGTGACGGCGCATTCGTCGTCTCACCGCGCTGGATCGGGGATACCGCGTTGGTCTACGCCGGCACGCCGGGACGCGAGACGTTCGGTGCGTACACCGTCGATCTCGACGGCAAGCGCCGCCGTATCGGCCGTCGCAACAGCCGCTCGCCGAACGTGCCGCTCGGCAATGGCCGCTACCTCTACGCGCAGAGCGACTACGTCAATCCGTATCAGGTGCGCTCCGATCTCTGGGTCCAGGAGCGGGGGCGCGAGAAGCAGCTCACCTTCGGCCAGCGACTGACCGTCCCCGACGCGCGCGCCGACGGCGAGATCGTCGCGCAGCAGATTCTCCCTGGGACGACGCGCCTCGTGCGCGTGTCGCGCGACGGCAAGACGGTCCGTCCGATCACCACCGGCACCTACGATCTCGACTGGACCGAGCCGCGCTGGTCGCACGATGGCACGCGCATCGCCGCCGTGCGCTGGCGTCGCGGCAACATCTCCGAAGTCGTCGTCATGGATTCGACAGGCGGCAATCAGCGTGTGATTGCGAGCGCGAACGCCGTGCTCGCGACGCCGAGCTGGTCGCACGACGATGCGGGGTTGTTCTACAGCAGCGACGCGAGTGGGGAAGCGCAGGTCCTGTTCACGCGCTTCGACGACCGTACCTTCGCCGTGAGCCGCGCCGCCACCGGTCTCTTCGAGCCGCAGGACGCACCACACGGCAATCGCCTCGCGTCGACGCTCTTTCGCACCGACGGCTATCACCTGGGCGTCGCACCCTGCTGCGACGTCGAGACGCTGGCCCCCGCCGTCGCGCCGAGCACGACACACGCGTTCACGCAGCCGATCGTCGTCGACAGCGGCAAGGCGACCGAGTACAAGCCGTGGCGAACCTTCTATCCGCGCTACTGGCTCCCGACCATTGATCCCGGCGTGCGCGGTGGTCAGGACATCGGCGGTCTGACGAGCGGCAGCGACGTGATCGGCCGCCACGCCTTCAGCGCCTCGCTCCGCTTCCCGACGAGCGGCCACGGTGGTCCGACGGGCGACATCAACTACCAGTATGCCGGTCTCGGTTTACCAGTAATCCAAATCGACGTCTCGCAGGGCTGCGACTTCCTCGGCACGGGCTTCGGTCGCGATCCCGCGCGGACGCCGATCGGCGACATCTTCCGCCGCACGCTGACCGGCGAGCTGCTCGGCACGTGGATCCGCACGCGCGCGCGCAAGTCGTTCACCGTGAGCTTCGGCGGCGCGCTGGAGTATCGAAGCCATTCGATCGAGGCCGATGTGCCGCTGTCGAGCTTCGACACCACCGGCGCCTTCGGCACCCCAACCTATCCGAGCGTCATCGCCGCGGCGACGTTCACGAACGTCCAGCGCCCTTTGTACAGCATCTCCCAGGAAGACGGCGTCGCCCTCGCGATCACGCTCCGCGACCGCTTCAACAGCGGCGCGAATGGGCAGGGGAGCGCGAGCTACAGCACCGTCGGCACGGCGGCGATTTACAAATCTCTAAACCTCCCCGGCTTCTCCCACCACGTCATCGCCCTCCGCGGCGCCGGCGGCCTCGCCGACACACGCGCGATCGGCTACTACTCGGTCGGCGGCGCGAGCGGAACGACGTACGAAGTCATCCCCGGCTACACGCTCGGTGAAGGTCGTCGGACTTTCCCCGTGCGCGGCTTCGAGGGCGGCACGCTGATCGGCACGCGCGCCTTTGCCGGAAGCGCCGAGTATCGCCTGCCGCTCTTCCGGATCAACACCGCACCGGGACCGCTGCCCTTCTTCTTCGACCGCAGCTCGCTCACCGTGTACGGCGATTACGGCGTGGCGTGGTGCCCGGACATCAAGGCGGGCCGCGAGGTGTGCAATCAGCCGAACGTGGCGCGGACGGACAGGACGGCGATCGGGTCGGTCGGCACGGAGCTGAACATCAATCTCGGGCTGCTGTCGTGGGATGCACCGTATCGGTTGCGGTTTGGGGTGGCGAGGCCGACGGAGAATCGAGTGTTCTTTGGGCGGCCGGAGTTTGTGGGGTACATCATCGGCGGGATTTCGTTTTAGGCCCCGGAAGGGCGACTGTGAACTTCGACTGTGAACTTCGACTGTGAACTTCGACTGTGAACTTCGACTGTGAACTTCGA
>CBHWBX010000342.1:0-5169 GCA_966111935.1 uncultured Gemmatimonadaceae bacterium | reverse complement strand
GCGACGATCAACCGCGACGTCCGCGATCTCGCCGAGTTCATGGTGCATCTCGCCGAGAACGATCGTCGCGGGATCTACAACGTCGCCGGCCCGCGCGAGCCGCTCACCGCGCGCGCGTTCTACGAGACGGCGAGGCAGACGATCAACCCGAGCGTGACGTACACGTTCGTCGACGACTACGACTTCCTGGTCGCGCACAAGATCGAGGAGGCGATCCCGTGGGCGCTCGTGCGCGGCAACGACTACGGCATGATGTCGATCAGCAACCGCAAGGCGCTCGCGGCGGGGCTGACCTTCCGCCCCCTGACGACGACACTGCGCGACACCGCCGCCTGGTGGCCGACGGTCCCGCAGGCGCGGCGCGACAAGCCGAGGTTCACGATCACGCCTGAGCAGGAGGCGCAGGCGCTGGCGGAGTGGAAGAAGTAGGATCGGGGATCGGGGGTCGGGGATCGGGAGTTGGGGATCGGGAGCGCGGAGGTAGACATCTCGATCCGCGCTCCACGCTCCCAGATCCCCTCTTGACCTAGCTATCTAGGCATAGCTATCTATGGCTCCATGCCCAGAGCCAAGAACGACATCCTGCAGGGCACCCTCGTCCTGCTCGTCCTGCGCTGCCTCGACGCGCAGGGGCCGATGCACGGCTACGCGCTCACCTCGCACATCCAGCGCGTCTCGGCCGATCTCCTCCGCGTAGAGGAAGGGTCGCTCTACCCCGCGCTCCACCGAATGGCGCAGGAAGGGTGGCTCCGCGCCGAGTGGGGAGTGACGGAGAAGAATCGCGACGCGCGCTTCTACGAGATCACCGCGGCCGGCCGCAAGCAGCTCGAGCTCGAACAGGAGAGCTGGAATCGTCTGCGCCAGGGCGTGACGCGCGTGCTGCGTTACGCCTGATCGCGTCCTCCCTTTCGCAGGAGTCGTCATGTCGTGGCTCGACCGCCTCCGCAACCACGCCCGCTCGAACGACGTGTCGAGCGAGATCGAGCGCGAGATGGAATTCCATCTCGCCGAGCGCGCCGACGATCTCATGGCGCATGGGATGACCGCGGGTGCCGCACGGAGCGAGGCACGGCGACGGTTCGGGAATGTCACCGCGCAGCGCGAGCGCACGCGCGACGTCGACCTCTTCGCCTGGCTCGACTCGCTCGCCGGCGACCTGCGCTATGCGATCCGTACGCTTCGTTCGGCGCCGGCATTCACGATCGTCGCGATGCTGTCGCTCGCGCTCGGGATCGGCGCGAACACGGCGCTCTTCAGCATCGTCAACGCGGTGATGCTCAAGTCGCTGCCCGTGAGCCACCCGGAGCAGCTCGTGGCGATCGAGCGCGACAAGGAATCGAGCTTCACGAATCCGCTCTGGGAAGCGATCCGTGATCGACAGGACATGTTCAGCGGGCTCTTCGCCTTCTCGGGGCGCGAGTTCAACATCGCCAACGGCGGCGTCGCGCGGCGCATCACCGGCGACTGGGTGTCGGGCGCATACTTCTCGACGCTCGGCCTGCGTCCGGAGATCGGACGGCTCCTGAACGAGAGCGACGATCAGCCGGGGTGTTCGGGCGGCGTCGTGATCAGCCACGGCTTCTGGCAGAGCGAGTTTGGCGGCACTCCGAGCGTGATCGGTCGGACGATGTGGATCGATGGACACTCCCTGCCGATCGTCGGCGTCGTCGATCGCCGCTTCAATGGCCTCGACGTCGGCAGTCGCAGCAACCTGTTCGTTCCGCTCTGCGCGATCGCGGTCACGCAGCCGAACAGCAATGTCCTGCGGAATCGCAGCGACTGGTTCCTCCAGGTCGTCGGCCGGCCGAAGGCGGGAATGACGCGAGCACAGGTCGACACTCGCCTCCAGACGATGGTGCCGGCGGTGATCGACGCGACGATCCCGGCCGACTGGCCGGCGCGCGCACTGGAGGGCTACCGAAAGGCGCACTTCGAGCTCGTCGACATCGGCACCGGTTTCTCCGATCTGCGCGAACGCTACCGGTCGGCCTTTTACATTCTTGCCGCGATCGTTCTGCTCGTGCTGTTGGTGTCGTGCGCCAATGTCGCGAACCTGCTGCTCGCGCGCGCGACCGCCCGCCAGCGCGAGATCGCCGTGCGCCTCGCACTCGGCGCGGGTCGGTGGCGAATCCTGCGGCAGCTGCTGACCGAGAGCGTGCTCCTGTCGGTCGCGGGCGCGCTGCTCGGCGTGCTCGTCGCGATGCTGGGCGCTCGCGCGATCGTCGCGCTCGTCTCACCGAGCTACTACTCGATCGAGCTCGATCTGTCGCCCGATCCGCGGGTGCTGGGCTTCACCCTCGCCGTCGCCCTCTCGACGGGCATTTTGTTTGGGATCGCTCCGGCGTGGCGCATGCGCCGAGTGCGGCCGCTCGCGGCGATGAAGGCGCAGTCGCGCGGCGTCGCCGAGGGACGCGGTCGTCTGGCACGCGCGCTCGTCGTCTCGCAGGTGGCGCTGTCGCTGCTTCTGGTGACCGGCGCGATCCTGCTCCTCGGAAGCTGGCGCCGTTTGGTCAACACCGATCTCGGATTTCAGCGCGACAACGTGCTGCTCGTCCGGGCGTACATCCAGTCGCTCGAGCTTCCGTCCGAGAACCGCAACGCGTTCTTCCATCAGGTGCTCGACCGGGTGCGCTCGGTACCGGGCGTCCGCGCCGCGAGCTTCTCGGACATCACTCCGGTCGGACGCACACGCTGGAACGACGCACTCGAGGTCGAGGGATTCACCTCGACCTCGCGCGGCGATGCGCTCGCCTGGGCGAACGCGATCACCGACGATTACTTCGCCGTCCTCGGCACTCCGCTGCTGCTCGGCCGAACGTTCAACGCGTCCGATTCGAAGAATGCTCCTCCGGTCGCGATCGTGAGCGAGGGAATGGCGCGGCACTTTTACGGCGGCGTGAACGTCGTCGGCAAGACGTTCAAGCTGGGCCATGGTCCGCAGGCGGGGACACCGATCACGATCGTGGGTGTCGTGGCGAACACGAAGTACCGATCGATCCGCGATACGGCGGCGTCGGTGGTCTATTATCCCCGCGCGCAGCTACTGGAACAGCAGGAGTACGCCTATTTCGAGCTGCGGCTCGCCGCACCGATGGAGACCGTCGTTCCCGCGGTCCGCGACGCATTCGCACAGGTCGACCGGCGCATCGAGATCGACATCACGTCGCTCGATCAGCAGCTCGACGACTCGCTCACTTCGATGCGCGCCGTCTCGTCGCTCTCCGGCGTCTTCGGCGGGCTCGCGCTGCTGCTCGCGACGATCGGCCTCTATGGCATCATGGCCTATACCGTCGCTCGCCGCCGGAACGAGCTCGGCGTCCGCCTGGCGCTCGGCGCGGGTCAGTCGCGCGTGATGCGGATGGTGCTCGGCGACGCGGGACGGATCGTGATCATCGGCATCGTCATCGGCGGCGCCCTGTCACTCGCGGCAACGAAGCTCGTCGCTTCGTTCCTCTACGGCGTCAGGGCGAATGACCCGCTCACCCTCGGCGGATCCGCCGGCGTGCTGCTGCTCGTCGGTGTGATCGCCGCGGCGCTGCCGGCGTGGAGAGCGGCGCGGGTGAATCCGGTGGAGGCGCTCCGGGAGTAGGCGCGGTTACGCGCGTCTCTCATTGCCATCCGGCTCGTCGTCTTCCTTCACCCCCGCTCGATGCGCGAGGGTGACCGCGCCGGCGAGGATCAGCCCCCAGAGCACGATCGCCACCCCGCGAACGAGCAGCGCGTTCAACGTCATGCCCACCCAGTCGTCCCAGTGTGCGCGCACCGTGCCATTGGCTTCCCGGCCGACCCAGATCAACAGCGCGCTCGTCGCCATCTCCGCCGCGACCTCGACGAGCGCGAAGAAGGGCGCGCGCCAGACGTACTGATGGAGCGGATAGTTCGCGAGGTGCGCCGTCAACATCCCGAGCAGAAAGACGATGCCGAGCGTCCAGACACTGACGACGTAGAGCCAGTGATTGGAGCCGTGCGTCAGGACGACCAGCCGGTAGATGCGCGCGATGATCCCCGTGACGATCGCCATCTCGACGAGCGAGTACGAGAACTTCCGGAACGCCTTCGGTTCTTCGAGCTTCAGCTCGACGGTGTGTCGCGGAAAGAATGTCGCCATGGTTCCACCCTCTTAGACAAACGAATTGCCGAAAGGGTGGCAACGTGACTCAGGTCACGGCCAACCTGCGGGCGCCGCGGCGGCGACACCGCCACGCATCAACGTCACCAGCGTTTCCTCGAGCTTCTCGAACGCGAACGGCTTCATGAGCACCGGCTGACGGATCGGCGCGGTGCGGCCGGTCGTCGTCACGACGTCTCCTGTAATGAACACCGTTCGCGCCGCGAGTCCAGGGCGCTCGCGACGCAACCGCTCGTGGAATGCGGGACCATCCATCCCCGGCATGCGCAGATCGCACACGATCGCGTCGACGGATTCGGTGCGCACCATGTCGAGACCCTGAATGCCGTCGGCCGCGGCGATCACGGTGAAGCCACGCAGGTCGCCGAATGCCTGCACACCCGAGCGAAGGGCGGGCTCGTCGTCGATGAACAGGAGTCGAATGCCGGCGAGGGGGGAGCGCAGCGAGAGGCTGCCCGAGTCGCGCGCCGGTTCGCCGGACGTCACTTCCTCGGCCGCGGGCAGCGTGACGCGGAAGGTCGATCCCGCGGACGACGTCTGCGGCACCTCGATCGACCCGCCGTGCGCGGTGATGATCCCGTAGCTGACGCTCAGGCCCAGGCCAGTTCCTTCGCCCTCGCCCTTCGTCGTGAAGAAGGGCTCGAAGATGTGCGCCTTCGCGGTGTCGGGAATTCCCGGACCGGTGTCGCGCATCTCGAGCACGACATGCGGGCCGTCGCGGCGCGTCGCGACGAACAGCGTGCCTCCCGCGCCGAGCGTCGCCATCGCCTGGATGGCGTTGGTGACGAGATTGAGGCAGACCTGCTGGAGCTGGCGCGCATCGCCGACGACCGCCGGCAGCTCCGGCGCGAGGTCGGTCTCGACGCTGATCTTGTTCGACGTGAGCTGATAGCCGCGCAGGCGCAGCGTGCGCTGCACGACGCCGTTCAGGTCGAGCGGCTCGCGCTGCGGCTCGCTGCGGCGCGCGAACGCCAGCAGATCCTTCACGACCTGGCTCGCGCGCAGCGTCTCGGACTTGATCACTTCGATCGAATCGCGCT
>CBHWBX010000341.1:0-5172 GCA_966111935.1 uncultured Gemmatimonadaceae bacterium | reverse complement strand
CGTTCGGGTCAATTGTGCCCGGACGGTTCCCGTGTATTCCGTTCTGATCCCATCGAAGGGGTGAGACGGGTAGGGGACCCGACGCCGCGACGCTGATCGATCGAGAGCGCTCCTCAGCCCTCGATCGCGTTCGCCGACGCCCACCACCGGACGACGGCGACTGTGGCTCAGCAAACCACACACGAGGCACGGACAGGTCATGAGAACTCCTGTGATGAAAGGCCTGGTGGCTCTCGTGGCGGCTCTGGGATTGATCCCAGCCGTCGCGTCGGCACAGCAGGGAACGACCCTGAGCGGTCGTGTGACCACGGAAGCGGGTGCAGCGCTCCCCGGCGTGAGCGTGAGCGTCCCGACCATCCGGTCGGGCGCGATCACGGACGCCGAGGGTAACTACTCGTTCGTCATTCCGGCGGGACGCGTCACGCCCGGGCAGGCGGTGCCGGTGTCGGCTCGCCGCATCGGCTATGCGCCGAAGACCCAGAACGTCACGCTGAACAGCAGCGCGATCACGCTGAACTTCACGCTCGCTCCGGCGGCGACGGAGCTCGAAGGCGTGGTCGTCACGGCGCTCGGCATCGAGAAGGAAAAGAAGGCCCTCGGTGTTGCCCAGCAGACGCTCGATTCGACGACCCTGACGCAGGGTGCGCGCTCGACGAACATCGTCTCGGACCTGTCGGGCAAGATCGCCGGCATCAACGTCACGAGCGCCAGCACGCAGGGCGGTTCGGCGCGTATCGTGATTCGCGGTGCGACCTCGATCAACGGCAACAACCAGCCGCTGTTCGTCGTCGACGGCATCCCGATCGACAACTCCAACTACGCCAACGGCACGCTCCAGCGCGGCTACGGCGGCTACGACTACGGTAACGCCGCCCAGGACATCAACCCCGACGACATCGAGTCGGTGTCGGTGCTCAAGGGCCCTAACGCGGCGGCGCTCTACGGCGCGCGCGCGGCGAACGGCGCGATCATCATCACGACGAAGTCGGGTCGTGGCTCGAAGGGCTTCAACGTCAGCGCGACGTCGAACCTCACCTTCGACACGCCCCTCAAGCTGCCTTCGTACCAGAACCTCTGGGGCCAAGGCTACGGCGGCGACGTCTGCAACGTGTGGAAGAACGGCGGCGTCAGCATCGACAAGACGTACGGCAACAACGGCGCGCGTCCGTCGGACTTCGACTACGCCACCTGCGGCTTCTCGTTCGTGGACGGCAACTCGGGCGGCGTGAACGACGGCGTCGACGAGAGCTGGGGCCCGATGCTCGACGGCACGCCGCGCTCGCAGTTCAGCCTGACCCAGTCGGGCGCCGCGGAAGTCCGTCCGTGGGTCGCGAACCCGAACAACGTGCGCGACTTCTTCCAGACGGGCCGCACGATCACGACGAATGCGTCGGCGCAGGGCGCGAACGACCGCGCCAACTACCGCCTCGGCCTGACCCGTCAGGACGTGCAGGGTGTGGTGCCGAACAACACGCTCAACCGCACGACCGCGTCGTTGACGGCGGGCGCCGACATCACGTCGCGCCTCAGCACCAACGGCAGCATCCAGTACATCCAGAACCAGGGCAACAACCGTCCGGGCACGGGCTACGACGAAGCCAACCCGATGATGGGCTTCGTGTGGTCGGCGCGTCAGATGGACATCAACGCGCTCAAGACGCACTACATCGACGCCGACGGCAACCAGATCAACTGGAACTACAACTACCACAACAACCCGTGGTGGAACCAGAAGATGAACTCGAACCACGACCAGCGCGATCGCGTGATGGGCGTGGCGTCGGTGACGTACAAGTTCAATGACTGGATCAACGGCACCGTCCGTACGGGCACCGACTTCTACCGCAACTTCAGCAACTACGACATTGCGGCGGGCTGGATCGGTGGTCTGTTCGACGGCGGCAGCTACGTCGATGGCGGCTTCCAGGAGACGACGCGGTTCTCGCAGGAGACCAACTCGGACTTCCTGATCAACGCCACCCACAAGCTGTTCAGCGACCTGAACCTGAGCGCGAACTTCGGTGGCAACCGTCGCGTGAACCACTACCGCGCGAACGCGTTCGGCACCGACCAGCTCGTGATCCCGGGCGTCTACAGCATCTCGAACTCGGCCAAGACGGCGAATCCGAGCGAGACGGCGTCGTCGAAGGAGATCAACTCCCTCTACGGTCAGGCGGACTTCTCGTTCCGCGACTACGCGTTCGTGAACGTCACGGGCCGTAACGACTGGAGCTCGACGCTGCCGGCCGGCAACAACTCGTACTTCTACCCGTCGATCTCGGGCAGCTACGTCTTCACGCAGGCGCTCCCGTGGACGACGTTCGGCGGCGCGCTCAGCTATGGTAAGCTGCGTGGCGGCTGGTCGCGCGTCGGTAACGACGCCGATCCGTACCAGCTCGCGGTCACCTACACGGCGCAGTCGCAGTTCGGCCCGATCTCGCGCTTCACGGTTCCGAACGGCCTCCTGAATCCGACGCTCAAGCCGGAAAACACGGATGCCTGGGAAGTCGGCACCGAGCTCCAGGCCTTCGATGGTCGTGCGGGCCTCGACCTGACGTACTACCAGAAGAAGACGTCGAACCAGATCCTCACCGCGGACGTCTCGAAGGCGTCGGGCTACACGACGGCGCTCGTCAATGCCGGCGTGATCTCGAACCGTGGTATCGAAGCGCAGCTGTCGGTCTCGCCGATTCGCTCGGCGAACCCGAACGGCTTCGGCTGGGACATGACGTTCAACTACGGCAAGAACAAGAACAAGGTCGATGAGCTGTACGGCAACCTGCAGACGATTCCGCTCGGCCCGACCCACTGGTCGCTGTCGGTGGAAGCGCGCAAGGGATACGCGTACGGCGCGATGTTCGGCGTCGGCTACCAGCGCGACACGACCACGGGCGAGCTCCTGCTCCGCAATGGTCTGCCGCAGCCGGAAGCGTCGACGAACAAGAAGGTGCTCGGTGTCTACACGCCGGATTGGACGGGCGGCTGGAACAACACGTTCCACTACCGTGGCGTCGACTTCGGCTTCCTCATCGACACGCGTCAGGGCGGCAACATCTACAGCACCGGCAACATGTGGGGCTCGTACGCCGGCGTGCTCGCGAACACCGCCTACCGTCCGGACTCGGGTCTCCTGATCCGCGGCATCGACAAGTCGACGGGCAAGGAGAACACCGTCCACGTCCGTGCCGAGGACTACTGGCACTCGCTCTACCCGATTCAGGAAGCCTGGATCTACGATGCGAGCTTCGTGAAGCTCCGTGAGGCGCGCGTCGGCTTCAACCTCCCGTCGCAGTGGCTGCGCAACACCACGGTCAAGCAGGCTCGCCTGTCGATCGTCGGCCGCAACCTGGCGCTGTGGGGCACGCACGTGCCGAACATCGATCCGGAATCGGCCTTCAGCTCGGCGAACGAACAGGGTATCGAGATGGGTCAGCTGCCGACCACCCGCAGCGTTGGCTTCCAGCTCTCCGTCACGCCGTAAGCGGCCAACTCGAGGAATTCATTCGATATGATCAGAAACAAGAACGCCGCTCTGCTGGCGGGTGGCGCGCTCCGCGTGAGCGCGGCGGCCGGCGACACCACCAGACTGACGGCCCTCAAAAAGAACCCCAACCCGCCGGAGCAGGTGAACCCTGCGCTGCTGTTCCCGACGGCCGTCGTGTCGTCGGTTTCGCTGAACCGGTCGACGCTCGAGATCGTCCCTTCGCCGTTCTCCACCTGGCCGCAGCACCTCGCGGAGTATCAGTATCCCGAGGCCAGCTACTACCAGATGCGTCCGACGACGGCCGACGGCTGGTGGCAGTCGTTCTACTCGGCGCCGCTCCAGGACCTGACGCAGACGATCCGCCAGGCCGCGTCGGCGAGCCGTCCGAACCAGGTCGGTCCGGCGCTCGTGATGCGCGCGTGGGACTACGAAGTGATGACGAACCTCTGGGGCGACATCCCGTTCAGCCAGGCGAACAAGGGTGACTCCGGCATCATCACGCCGAAGTACGACGCGATGAAGACCATCTACGATTCGCTTCTGAAGAACGTCGCGGATGCGAACACGATGATGAGCGCCAGCGCCGGCAACACCTACGGCGGACAGGACCCGATCTACGGCGGCGACGTCGCGAAGTGGAAGAAGTTCGCGAACTCGCTCCGCGCCCGCCTCGGCATGGACCTCTCGAAGGTCGATCCGACGCGTGCGAAGGCGGAAGTCTCGGCGGCGATCGCGGCCGGCGGGTTCACGTCGAACAGTGACAATGCCCAGCTCGTGTGGCCGGGCGACGGCATCAACGACAACCCGTGGTACTCGAACCAGAAGGCGCCTGATGGAAAGGGCACGCGCGACGACGCTCGTCTGAGCGCGACGCTCGTCGACTCCCTCAAGAGCCTGAAGGATCCGCGTCTCGCGATCTACGCGCGTCCGGTTCAGGATCCGGCCTGCGGCGCGGCGGCCCCGTGCACGCCGGTCAACGCCGGCGACTACCGCGGCATGCCGAATGGCCTCGAGGCCGGCGCGGCCGGCCTGTGGGGCACGCGTGCGTCGCGTCTCGGTCCCAAGGTGTTCGACAAGAAGCAGCCGTCGTACATCATGACCTACGCCGAGTTCTCGTTCATCAAGGCGGAAGCGGCGGAGCGCGGCTGGATCGCCGGCAGCGCGGCGCAGTTCTATCAGGATGGCATCACTGCTTCGATGAAGCAGTGGGGCGTGGCCGACGCGGACATCGCGACGTACCTGGCGCAGCCGGCGGTTGCGTACAAGGGCGGCGCGGCGGGTCTGGCGCAGATCGGTGAGCAGAAGTGGATCGCCTTCTTCACCCAGGGCTTCGAGGCCTGGATGGAGTGGCGTCGCACGGGCTACCCGAACCTCGCGCCGGCGCTCAACGCCCGCACGACGGGCGGCGTGATCCCGCGCCGCATGATCTATCCGCAGACGGAGCAGTCGTTCAACCTCGCCAACCTCCAGGCCGCGCTCGCGAGCCAGGGCGGCAGCGATGCGCTGAACAACCGTCTCTGGATCGACAAGCCGTAATCCAGTACGGGGTACGGGTAACGAGGTACGAGAAGGGCCGCCAGGAAATCCTGGCGGCCCTTTTTGCCTTCGTTGTTTCCCGTGTCTCGTTCCCCGTCTCCCGTTCCTCTTACGGTGTCGTCACCACCTGAATTGCCCCGTGCGTATTGCCC
>CBHWBX010000340.1:0-5174 GCA_966111935.1 uncultured Gemmatimonadaceae bacterium | reverse complement strand
GGGTTTCAAGAACCGTAAACATTGAAGGGGGGTCATCCTTGACCCCTTTGACCCGTGCGCGTAGTTTGGGTCGTTTCCGGTAATGACCACTGTTCGGTCAGAATGATCCGGGGAGGGCCACGTCTCCCCGAACGTTCTGCAGTCCATTGCAGTCGTTGTGTCAGTGCGTGGCATCTGTAGTCCCTGTAGTTGGCAGTAAGTAGAAGGACCTGTTTCCACCTCGCATCACTTACCAAGGGGGTAAGATGCAACGCGTAGTTCGTACTACTTTGGTGGGCCTCCTGACCATCGCCGGCCTCACGGCCTGCGGCGATAAGGTCACGGTCCCCGCAATCACGACGACGCCTCCGGGCCAGGTCGTGCATCAGGTTACGGTCAGCCCGGCTTCGGCCTCGCTGAACGTTGGCGACAAGATCACGCTTGCGGCTTCGGTGAATGCCGACGCTGGCGTGACGAACCGTACGGTCACCTGGAGCTCGTCGAACACGGCGATCGCCACGGTTGACGCGAACGGTGTTGTGACGGCCGTTGCGGCCGGTAATGCGACGGTCATCGCCAAGTCGGCGGCTGATCCGTCGGTGCAGGGCGCTGCGGCGATCACGGTTGGTGGTGGCCAGGGCGGCAACGGCGGCCAGGCCGTCATCACGATCTCGACGGTCAACACGACCAACTGCGCCGTCGGCGGCATCTGCTCGTCGACCCCGGCGAACCTGAACAACGTCACGGGCCAGCTCGACGTGACGGTGAACGTTGATCCGGGCAACCAGCGCCTGGTCGGCGTCGACCTCCTCCTGAACTGCGGCGCCGGCGACGTTGTCGTGGCTTCGCAGACGCTCGCTTCGGCGGCCCAGGCTTCGGCCGAGGCGTCGGCGGCTCCGGTGACGCTCAGCTTCAACACGGCTGCGTTCACGGATTCGACGGGCGCGGTGACGTACAAGAACGGCGCCTGCACGATCAAGGCGCGCGCTCGTACGAACGCGACGGCTGGTGGCGCGATCACGACGACCACGTCGACGGCCCAGAACATCGTCCTGAACAACCAGGACGTTGTGTACGGCACGCTGACGAGCACGAAGACGGCGATCAACCCGGTCACGAACCTCGTCTGGAACGGCGGTGACGTGACGGTTCGCGTTGTGCCGCTGCTCTTCTCGGGCCGCACGGCCGGCACGCTCGCGGTCACCTTCGAGTGCCGCACGGTTACGGTCACGGGCACGGGTCCGAAGTCGGTCACGTTCATCGACGCGAACGACGCGCAGGCCAACCCCTGCACGGGCGCTGGCACGCCGAACAACACGGGCGCGACGGTCAACACGGCCGGTGCGACCCTCCAGTCGCTCACCGGCGGCACGCCGGCGGCGAACGACATCGACAACATCACCGATCCGGCTGCGGCTGCGACGTTCACGCTCGTGGACGCTGCTGGCCAGGCGATCGTGAACCCGGCCACCTGCGGCGTGGGCACGCTCTGCTCGCAGGCGTCGGTGCTCGTGAACGTCAACGCTCCGGTCGCGCTCGGCACGATCCGTCTCGACACGCAGCGTCCGGCGGCTGGTACGTTCAACCTCGCGTCGAACGCGCTCCAGAACACGACGGCCGGTGGCTACATCGGCGGCACGTTCCGCTTCGTCGCTGACTCGGCGGCTGGCTACGTCGGCCCGAACGCCGGTACGGCGATCGCGGCGGGCAACACCTGCCTTGGCAACAACGGCGCGAACAACACCGTGGTTTGCAACGCCGACCTCGGCGGCGTCGACAGCGTGACGGTCCAGTTCCTCTCGGCGACGAGCCGCACGGGGACCCGCACGGCGGTCACGAACGCTGGCGGCCTGGCTGAATCGGCCACGAACCAGACGTACAACCTGATCCAGATCACGACCGACCGCCTCGGCAACGCCGATACGTCGTACGTGGTTTCGAACGGCTCGGCGCAGGTCCCGTTTGCCTCGATCACGACGAACAGCGGCGTGCCGCTCTCGGCGCGCTTCGGCATCGACAAGACCGCTCCGGCGCTGACGCTGACGACCGGCCCGTCGAACCAGGGCTCGTCGCAGATCCTCGGCGGCACGGGCAGCTACGCCTTCACGGTCCGTGACACGTCGGTCGGCACCGCCGCTCCGTCGGGCCCGGCTCCGCAGGTCCTGCTCGCGCAGGTCCGCCAGGCCTCGACCACCGGCACCTCGACGCTCCCGGCCAGCGGTTCGATCTTCACGAACGGCACCGAGAACACCGGCTCGAACTCGGGCTGCGTGATCGGCCTCTTCACCCGCGGCTCGTCGGCTGGTGGCGCGAATGCCCTGCCGGTCCTCGACGCGACGGGTGCGGTCATCGGTCAGTGCACCCCGACGCTGTACACGCTGGCTGGCGGCACGACGGTCCCGGCGAACGTTGCCGGCACCCCGGCGTACGTCACGACGCGCGTCATCGCGGTTGACCAGGCTGGTAACCAGAGCACGGTCTTCACGAACGTCGTTGTCGAAGACAACACCCCGCCGACGGCTGGCCAGATCGACGCTCCGCAGTCGGTCGCCGGTGGCTCGAGCGTGACCTTCGCTGCTCGTGCGACGGACAACCTCGACGTGGTTGGTGGCATCGTTCAGCTGAACTACCCGACCGCGGGCATGCTCCTCCAGTACCCGATGAGCGCTGGTCCGGGTGCTGCGTTCGACAACGTCCTGACCACCAGCGGCACGGTGAGCCCGGTCGTGAGCGTGTTCTACCGCAACCTCCAGACGTCGACGGCTGCTCAGCCGACGGGTCAGGTCAGCGGCAACGCGCCGACGCAGGTCAACGTGGCCTCGGTCGACGAAGTGGGTCGCTCGGGTCAGACGGGCCTCCAGACGATCACGCTGTTCACCTCGTTCACGCAGCCGTCGGGTAGCCAGGCTGCTGGCGCGAGCACGAACGTGTACTCGTCGAACTTCAACGGCGGCTTCTCGATCACCAACGCGACCAACACCACGCTGTCGGATTGCCCGGCTGGTGGTTGCGCGAACGGTGCTTCGCCGGCCAACCCGACCTCGACGACCTTCACCGCGACTGCGGCTGGCGTCTCGGGCGCGCTGACGAATCCGTTCACGACCGTCCAGTTCTGGTACCAGGTCAACGGTGGCGGCCCGTGGTTCTTCGCCGGCAACGCGACGAACAGCGGCGTGCGTGACACGGGTGTCGGCGGTCAGCGCTTCTTCGACTACACGTTCACCTTCACCCCGCCGAAGCGCACGGATGTTGATCCGGCGACGGGTGGCATTCCGTTCGATCTCACGAACGGCGCTACGCTCAATGTCCGCGCGATCGGCGCGAACAGCACGGGCGACGGCATCGTCTCGTCGAACACGCAGACCATCACCCTCACCAACCCGTAATCCTGGGTTGACCTGAGGTCGCAGCAAACTGACTGGGCCCCGTCGAAAGACGGGGCCCTTTCAGTTTTGCGGGGATCGAGACTCGGGGATCGAGGATCGAGAGAACGAGGAACGAAGAACGGCGCGCCGATTTCTCGACGCGCCGTTCTCGATTCCCGATCCCCGCTCCCCGATCCTACATCACTGCTTCGGGGGCACCGGAATCTTGTTCGCCGTGGCCACGCTGTCCCAGAAGTCCCAGCCGCGGCCGATCAGTTTGTTGTCGTAGAACACGATCGGCGTGAGCTTGCGAAGCGGGATGGTGTCCTTGCTTCCGCGCTGGAAGTTCTTGTCCGGCTCCTTGGCGTTGTCCGGCGTGAAGTACAGGACTTCGATCGTCTTGCCGTTCACGAGGAACTGGCCGCGCGTGTAGACGTTCGGAAACGCGTCGGGGCCGGAGCCCGGCTTCAGATCGTGCGAGATGATCGAGACCGCCGAGTCGCGGGTGATGCCGGTATCGAGTGCCTTGACGCGCTTGTCTTCGCACGCGACGAGCAGGGTGGCAGCGGACAGTGTCGCGACAGTAAAGGCCCTGCGTCTGACAGAAAGATGGTTCATGCTGGCTCCTGGTTCGGGAGGAATGGACGCATGAGTACGTCCAGATCGTTCAAAGGTAACGACTTCGGGGTCAGGCTGAATACGTCTCCAAAGGCGCGCGCGACCGCCGCCTCGACGGCCGCCATCTCTACGCCATCACCGACCTCCCGTTCGACTGAGCTCATGGTCACCGCCTGAATGCCGCAGGGGACCATGAGGTCGAAGTAGGAGAGATCGGTCGAGACGTTGAGGGCGAAGCCGTGCCAGGTGACCCAGTCGCGCGCATGGACGCCGATCGACGCGAGCTTCCGTCCCTGCGTCCAGACGCCCGTATAACCGACGTTTCGCTCGCCGGAGATACCGAACTCGCCCAACGCGCGAATCAGGGCTTCCTCGACCTGTCTGAGGTACCAGTGGAGGTCCTTCTTGTGACGCGTGAGGTCGATGATCGGATACCCCACGAGCTGCCCCGGTCCGTGAAAGGTGACGTCGCCGCCACGCTCGACCTCGAACAGCGAGACGCCGCGCGCGGACAGGAGCTCCGGCGAGGCGAGGAGGTGCGCTTCCTTTGACGATCGGCCCATGGTGACGACGGGCGGGTGCTCGACGAGGAGCAGCAGGTCCTCGGGGATCGCGCCGGCAATGCGGGCGCGCGCCACGGTGCGCTGAAAGTCGAGCGCCCGGGCGTAGTCCATCTCGCCCAGGCGCTCGATCCACAGCTCACGATTGCCTTCGTCGCGACTCACGCGTGCATCATCTTCCCCAGCGAGTCGAGAGTCGCCTCGAGAACGGCTTCCGACAGCGTGGGGTGCGCATGGATCGACTGCGCAATCTCTTCGACCGTGAACTCGTTCGTGCGGGCGACGACGAGCTCGTGGATCATCTCGGTGGCGTGGGCGCCGACGATGTGGGCGCCGAGGATCTCACCGTACTTGGCGTCGCGAATGATCTTCACGAAGCCTTCCGTCTCGCCTGAGGTGCGCGCGCGGCCGTTCGCCGAGAAGGGGAACTTGCCGACCTTGTAGTCGAGCTTCTTGTCCTTACACTGCTGCTCGGTGAGGCCGACCGACGCGACTTCCGGATGGCAGTAGGTGGCGTTCGGGATGTTGTCGTAGTGCATGCCGTGGGTGCTCTTGCCGGCGAGCAGCTCGGCGAGCACGACGCCCTCGTGCTCGCCCTTGTGCGCGAGCATCGGCGGGCCGGCGACGTCGCCGATGGCGTAGATGCCCTTGG
>CBHWBX010000339.1:0-5181 GCA_966111935.1 uncultured Gemmatimonadaceae bacterium | reverse complement strand
GATCGTTCCTCTGTACGGCCATGAGGCGACCCGCGAGCGGCTCCGTACCGCGCTCGTTCGGGGCTCGCTGCCGGCCAGCCTGCTCCTCACCGGCCCACGCGGCGTCGGGAAGCAGCGCCTCGCGCTGTGGCTCGCCCAGGCGGCGCTCTGCGAGCGTGGCCGGGCCGAGCCGTGCGGCGCCTGCCAGCAGTGCCGGTTCTCGCTCGAGCTGGTGCATCCCGACCTGCACTGGTTCTTCCCGCGCGAGCGGCTCAAGAAGAATCCGGACGACGTCGACGAGATCCGCGAGGACATGGCCGACGCGATTCGCGAGCGGCTCGACACCGACGGTCTCTACGAGCCGTCCGCGGGCGACCAGGGCATCTACGTCTCCACGATTCGCGCGCTGATCCAGACCGCCACGCTGTCGCCGGCGATCGCCAGACGGAAGGTCCTCATCGTCGGCGACGCCGAGCAGATGGTCGTGCAGGAAGGGTCGGATCAGGCGGCGAATGCATTCCTCAAGCTGCTCGAGGAGCCGCCGGCCGATACGACGATCATCCTCACGTCGAGCGAGCCGGGGGCGCTGCTGCCGACGATCCGGTCGCGCGTCGTCGCCGTGCGCGTGGCGCCGCTGAGCGATGCCGACGTGACCGCCTTCCTCACCGACCCCGCGGTTGCCGCGCGACTCGACCTGGGCGGCGATCCGAGCGAGGATGTCGTTCGCTTGGCCGGCGGCGCGCCGGGCCGGCTGGTGAGCCGCGACGCCTGGCGGGCGGCGCTCGCCCAGGCGGAAAAGATCATCGAGGCGGCGGCGAATCCGGACCGCTCGCCGAAGATGCGCGTCGCCCTGAGTCAGGGGGCGACGGGCGCGCGCGGAAAGTTCAGCGACACGCTCGACGCCCTCACGGTGCTCCTCCACGACCGCGCTCGCGCTGCCGCCCGGAAGGGAGACCAGCGCGCCGCGCTCGGCGCCGCCCGGGCGATCCAGGCGGTGGAAGATGCGAAGGAGCACGCCTATCACAACGTGAACCCGCAGCTCCTCACCGCTTCCCTGCTCCGGCGCATGGAGCTTTCGCGATGACCGACAAGCTCACCCACGTCGCCGAGTCGGGCGAGGCGCGCATGGTCGACGTCTCGGACAAGCCCGACACGAAGCGCATGGCGCGCGCGACCGGCTCGATCCGGATGGAGCCCGCGACGCTCGATGCGATCCTCAACGCCGAAGTGAAGAAGGGCGACGTCCTTGGCGTCGCGCGCATCGCCGGGGTCATGGCCGGGAAGAAGACGTCGGAGCTGATTCCCCTCTGTCACCCGATCCCGCTCAACGACCTTCAACTGTCGCTGGTGGCCGATCGATCGCTGCCGGGGATCCGTTGCGAAGCGATCGCGCGTACGACTGGTAAGACCGGCGTGGAAATGGAGGCGCTCACCGCGGTGAGCGTTGCTTTATTGACGGTCTATGACATGGCGAAGGCCCTGGATCGGGGGATGACGATCTCCGATATATCGTTGGCCGAGAAATCGGGTGGGGTTCGCGGCGAATATTCAAGAGTTGATGGCATGGGCTCTGCCCCCTAACGTCAGGTATGCTGCCGGGCTGGACATGGCAGTGCAGGTCAACCTGTTGCCAACAAATAGCTTATGCGCAACCTACGTGGGACGTACGTCCACCGGGGTGATGCGGCGAGGCGACGGAGACGCATCAGACAGATGCTCTTCGCAGCCGGTTCGATTGCGGTGACGACGGTCGTCATCGCGAGCCGCAAAACGACTCCGGCGAGCGCCGAACCTGCCGTGACTGCGAACCGAGCCTCGCTCTTCTCGCTCGGTGATTCGCGGAAACTGCGCGACGAGTTAACGACGGCGAAGGGCGAGTTGAGTCTGGTCCGCGCTCAGTTCGAGAGAGCAGACAAGATCATTCAGTACTCGACGAAGTACGGGATCCCGGCCGGCATGGCGGGTAAGGTGTTCGACGCATCACTCCGGGAAGGGATCGACCCCGAGCTGGCCTTCCGGCTGGTTCGCCTGGAGAGTGAGTTCAACGAGAAGGCGGTCAGCAAGGTCGGGGCGATCGGCCTCACCCAGCTGATGCCGAGTACCGCCGTGCAGTACGAGAAGGGCGTGACCCCCGATCGGCTGAAGCACAGCGAGACAAACCTTCGAATCGGGTTCCGGTACCTCAGAACCCTGCTCGACATGTACAAGGGCGACGTTCGCCTGGCGCTCCTCGCCTACAATCGTGGCGAAGACGCCGTCAGCGCGGATCTGAAGCGGGGGGTCAACCCCGGCAATGGATACGACCGCTGGGTGATGAAGGACTATAAAGGAAAGGGACTGCTCCAGGCGCAGTGAGGCCTGAGCTCACGACCGCGACTTTTTCTTCTTCGACGCGGCGGGTTTCTTCGACGATGTTTTGGGCTTGGCCGCGGATCCCTTCGGGTTCGCGGCCTTTGCCTTACCCGTGGACTTCTTTGCCGCTGCCTTCGCCGGCTTCGCCGCACTTTTCGCGGGCTTCGCCGTCACCGGCTTCGCGGATTTGCTTTTCTTCGTCCCCCTCACCACCAGTGACTGCCCCGGGAAGATGAGCGGGCGCCGCAGGCTGTTGAGCTCGAGCAACACTTTCGTCGTCGTGCCGTACTTCTTGGCGATGCCGCCGAGCGTTTCGCCGGAGCGCACGACGTGGAGCGTCGTCGACTTGGTGGCGGGTCCGTAGCGCTCGATCTCCGGATCGGGAACCGCGATCGCCGCGCCGGCGACGGCGGCCGTCGGAACGAGCACCGTCTGGCCGGCCGCGAGGTTGCCGCTCTTCAGGCGCTTGAGCTTCGGGTTGTACTGGGCGACGAGCCGGGCCGACACCCCGTTCTTGCGGGCGATCGACTCGAAGTTGTCTCCCTTCTTCGACTCCATCGTAAAGAGCCCGAGCCTCGCGCTCTTTGGCATCTCGGCCAGGGTCGCCGCGGCGCTGTCGGCCAGTCCGGTCGGCACGCGGACGAAGAACGAATCCCGCGGCGGGGTGACGCCGCGCAGAATGTGCGGATTGAGGTCGCGGATTGCATCGACGCCGACGTTCGCGGCTCTCGCGACCGCGGCGATCGCGGTCGACGGACCGACACGCACCGAGTCGTAGGTGATCGCCGGCTGCGGGTCGATCTTCATCCCGTACTTCTCGGGCTCCTTCGCGATCAGCGCGGCAGCGATGAGCTGCGGCACGTACTCGCGCGTCTCGTTCCGGAGATAGTCCTTTTCGGCGAGGGCGAAGAACAGGTCGTCGCCGGTGGTTCCCTCGAGATCGTCGGCGTAGCGGGTGAGGCCGCGGGCGATCCGGCCGGGGCCTCCATTATATGCCGCGGCGGCCAGGTACAGGGATCCGAACTGGTCGCGCAGCCCCTTGATGAAGCGGACGGCCGCCGTCGTCGACTTGAACGGATCGCGGCGCTCGTCCACCCACCAATCGACGCGCAGCCCCATGTCGCGGCCGGTCGACGTCATGAACTGCCACATGCCGACGGCGGCGGCGCGGGAGTAGGCGTTCGGATCGAACCCGCTCTCGATGAGAGCGAGATAGTACATGTCTTCGGGGAGCCCGCCCTGACGCATGCGGGCGCGGATCATCGACTCGTACCGGGTGCCGCGCTCGAGACGGTTCTCGATGCGCTCGCGGGCCGAGGTCGTGAACAGCCGGACGTAGTGCTCGACCCGGTCGGTGGACTCGTACTCGTGGACTTCGATATCCCACGACGGGGCGTCGGTCGCGGTCGCGTCGGCCGGGGCGGCTTCCGGAGCGCCGGCGTCGCCGAAGAGGTCGGTCGCGCGGCGCTTCACCGACGACGAATCGAGGCGAACGGATTGTGGGGAGGCAGGCTTCGCGATCGCGACGGGCGACGGGGCCGACTGCTGGATGACCGGAGCGGACGACTGGGTCGCCGGAACCGGAGCCGGTGCGACAGGAGCCGTCTGGACGGGCTGACGGCTGCAAGCCGCGACGGCAAGGAGCGTCGCGATCGAGATTGTGCCTTTGGTCACTACTCCTCCACTCCCAAAACGACAAACGCCGCCAACGGGGCGGCGCCTATCAGACGAGCCAACTAGCCTGAAGGTTATCGGGTCGTAATGTAGTTCCCAAGGACCCGGTTGGTCGCATTGAGCACGGCCATTGCGGCACCGCGGCGGGTGTCGGTCTCAGCCAGGTAGCAGCCGACGAGCCGGGTCGTCTGGCCGTCTTCGCGAAGCGAGACCGAGACGATGAGTAGATTCGAATCGAAGGCTCGAACGTGCTTGATACCGAGCAGTTCGAAGTGCATCGCGCCCTTGGCGAAATCCTCGAGGGCGTGGAGCGCCGCTTCCGCGGAGACGCGGAAGTCGCCGAGGGGGCTGGACTGTCCGATGGCCCGGCCCGTGTAGAGGACACTGTCCCACTCGAGCGAGACCTCGGCCGAGCATTGGCCCGAGGGCGTGCGAGTGAAGGCGAAATCGGCGAAGCGGAGGCGCTCGCGGCGCGGCGAGATGGAGAGGACCGGCGAGACGCCCGAGGGGCGTGGCTGTTTCATCGGAAGCGACATGATGAGCCCGGGGACTGCGAAGCCATGAAACAGGAGCCGCATCGCCCCGCTGCAGAAACGAACGAATTATGACGAACGCAACACCAAATAGCGTGTAACGTGGGTCACCTGTTCTGAAATTGACGCAAATGGCGACTTTTTTCGTTCCGACCGCGCAGATGGGGGTCCTCTCATGATCGTCGCACTCGGAAGCGACCACGCCGGATTCACGCTGCGCGAGGTCGCGATGGAGGCAATCCGCTCGGCCGGCCACGAGGTGCTGGACTGCGGCGCGTACACGCTGGATGCCGGGGACGACTATCCCGACTTCGCCGCGGCCGTCGCCCGCGCGATCCAGGGGGGCCGGGCCGAGCGCGGCGTGCTCGTGTGCGGGAGCGGGGTCGGCGCGTCGATCGCCGCGAACAAGTTCACGGGAATCCGCGCCGCTCTGTGTCACGACACCTTTTCCGCCCACCAGGGTGTCGAGGACGACTCGATGAACATCATCGCCCTCGGCGCGCGGGTGCTCGGCCCGTCGCTGGCCGGGGAGCTCATCATCACATTTCTGAAAGCAGAGTTCTCGAATGCCGAGCGCCACGTGCGCCGGCTGAACAAGGTCAAGGCGTTCGAGAAGGGACTATGAGTCGCGCCGGCGGGGCTC
>CBHWBX010000338.1:0-5187 GCA_966111935.1 uncultured Gemmatimonadaceae bacterium | reverse complement strand
GCGTACCGCGTTCGCGGCGCTGCGCGGCAAGCCGTATCCGTGTTACGCGATTCCGCTCTCGGCGGGCATGTCGATCGGCATGCTGCTGATCTCGGTCGAGCTCGTGCTCATGCTCGGCATCCTGCTCTTCGTTCCAGGCGCGTACGCGGGGCCGTGCTTCATCGGATTCGCGATCGGTGAGTCGCTTGGCGCTGCCGCCCTGCGTATCGCGGGCGGCATTTTCACGAAGATCGCCGACATCGGCGCCGACCTGATGAAGATCGTCTTCAACGTGAAGGAAGACGACGCGCGCAATCCCGGTGTGATCGCCGACTGCACGGGCGACAACGCCGGTGACTCGGTCGGTCCGAGCGCCGACGGCTTCGAGACCTACGGCGTGACCGGCGTCGCGCTGATCTCGTTCATCGTGCTCGCGGTCAACGATCCGGCGGTGAAGGTCAAGCTGCTCGTCTGGATCTTCGTGATGCGCATCATGATGGTCATCGCCTCGGGCGTGTCGTACCTGATCAACGGCGCGATCGCCAAGGGACGCTACGCCGACGCCGACAAGATGAACTTCGAGGCGCCGCTGACCTTCCTCGTCTGGCTGACGTCGATCCTCTCGGTGGTCCTCACGTTCATCGTCTCGAAGATGATGATCCCCGATCTCGGCGACGGCACGCTCTGGTGGAAGCTGTCGGCGGTGATCACCTGCGGCACGCTGGCGGGCGCGATCATCCCCGAGTTCGTGAAGGTGTTCACGTCGACCGAGTCGCGGCACACCGCAGAAGTCGTGACGTCGTCGCGCGAGGGCGGGGCATCGCTGAACATCCTCTCCGGCCTCGTCGCCGGCAACTTCTCGGCGTACTGGCTCGGCATTACGATCATTATCCTGATGTCGATCGCCTACCTGGTCAGCGAGCAGGGGCTCGCGAGCTTGATGGCGGCGCCGGCGGTCTTCGCGTTCGGCCTCGTGGCGTTCGGCTTCCTCGGCATGGGCCCGGTCACGATCGCCGTCGACTCGTATGGCCCGGTGACGGACAACGCCCAGTCGGTGTTCGAGCTCTCGACGATCGAGCAGATCCCGAACGCGGCGCAGCAGATCCAGCAGCAGAACGGCTTCACCGTCGACTTCGAGCGGGCGAAGCACTTCCTCGAGGAGAACGACGGCGCCGGCAACACCTTCAAGGCGACGGCGAAGCCGGTGCTCATCGGCACCGCGGTCGTCGGCGCGACGACGATGATCTTCTCGATCATCGTCGGCCTGACGAACGGGATGACGCAGAACCTCGACAAGCTGTCGCTGCTCCATCCGCCGTTCCTGCTCGGGCTCATCACGGGCGGCGCGGTGATCTACTGGTTCACCGGAGCGTCGACCCAGGCGGTGACGACCGGCGCCTACCGGGCGGTGGAGTTCATCAAGGCGAACATGAACCTCGAGAGCACCGAGAAGGCGTCGGTGTCCGACTCGAAGAAGGTCGTCGAGATCTGCACCAAGTATGCGCAGAAGGGCATGTTCAACATCTTCCTGACCGTCTTCTTCGCGACCCTCGCCTTCGCCTTCGTCGAGCCCTACTTCTTCATCGGGTATCTCGTCTCGATCGCTCTGTTCGGCCTCTATCAGGCGATCTTCATGGCGAACGCCGGCGGCGCCTGGGACAACGCCAAGAAGATCGTCGAGGTCGAATTGAAGCAGAAAGGCACGCCGCTCCATGCCGCGACGGTCGTCGGCGACACCGTGGGCGATCCGTTCAAGGACACCTCCTCGGTGGCCCTCAACCCGATCATCAAGTTCACGACCCTGTTCGGGCTTCTGGCGGTGGAACTGGCCGTTTCCCTCACCGAACAGCGGGGACCGAGCCTCAGCCACTCTTTGGCGGCGATTTTCTTCGTGATTTCGATGGTATTCGTTTATCGTTCCTTCTACGGAATGCGGATCGAATCGCAGTAAGGGCAGTACCAAGCGTGTCCTCCTGAGCGCACCGCGCGAAGGACCCCTTTTTCCGGATAGGGGTCCTTCGTTGCTTCGCTCGCCGGAATCACGCTCTCCCACCCTGACTCAATGAGCCTTTTCTCTCGAAAACCCATTGCCGATCTGGTCTCGGAAACCGAGGGCGGATTGAAGCGTGCGCTCGGCGCGGGCGACCTGATCATGCTCGCCATCGGCGCCGTGATCGGCGCCGGCATCTTCGGTTCGATCGGAACGGCCGCCGCCGGCCAGATCGGGCCGAACGGCGAGATCATTCGCGTCGGCGCCGGACCGGCCCTCGTCATCTCGTTCATTCTCCTCGGCGCCTGCTGCGCCCTCGCGGGGCTCTGCTACGCCGAGCTGGCGTCGATGATCCCGCAGGCGGGAAGCGCGTACGCGTATTCGTACGCGACCCTCGGTGAGCTGGTCGCCTGGATCATCGGCTGGGACCTGATCCTCGAGTACGCGGTCGGCAACGTCGCGGTGGCCATCTCCTGGGGGGACTATTTCAAGTCGCTTCTTAGCGGCTGGGTGTCCTTTCCGGAATGGATGACGACCGGATACCGGACGGCGCTCCTCAGCTCCGACCCCAAGATTCACGGGCTGCTGGATTCGGCGCCGCACATCGGTGGCATTCCGATCCTCATCAACCTGCCCGCGTTCGCGATCGTGATGTTCATCACCTGGCTGCTCCTCCGCGGCGTCAAGGAGAGCACCCGGGCGAACAACATCATGGTCGGCGTGAAGCTGCTCGTGCTCGCGCTGTTCATCGTCGTCGGGGCGATGCACATCAAGCCGGCGAACTACCATCCGTTCGCGCCGAACGGCTTCCGCGGCATCCATCAGGGCGCGGCCATCGTCTTCTTCGCCTACATCGGCTTCGACGCCATCTCCACGGCGGCCGAAGAGACGAAGAACCCGCAGCGGAACCTGCCCATCGGCATCCTCGGCGGCCTCGCCATCTGTACCCTGATCTACATCGTCATCGGCTTCGTGCTCACGGGCATGGTGCCGGCCGCGGACCTCGGCAAGGCGGCCGATCCGCTGGCCTACGCGCTGAACGCGACGGGGCTCACGAGCATGGCGCGCATCGTCGCGCTGGGCGCGGTGTTCTCGATGGCCGCGGTGCTCCTCGTCTTCCAGTACGGTCAGCCGCGCATCTTCTTCGCGATGGCGCGCGACGGCCTGCTGCCCACCTGGGCGGCGCGCGTGAGCGGCAAGGCGCGCGTCCCCTATGCGGCGACCCTCGTCACCGGGTTGGTCGTCGCGTTCTGGTCGCTCATCGGCGATGCCGGCGAGACCTACGACCTGACGAACATCGGAACGCTGTTCGCCTTTGCGCTGGTGTGCATCGGCGTGATCGTGCTCCGATACACCGATCCCGACCGGCCTCGTCCGTTTCGCGTCCCGTTCGTGCACTTCGTCGGCATCGCCGGCGCGGCGCTCTGCGTATTTGTCATGCGTGGCCTTCCCGGCCTCGCCTGGGTCCGATTCGGCTGGTGGCTCGCGATCGGTCTCGCTGTCTATTTCGCCTACGGTTTCCGGAACTCCACGCTGCGGCGAGGAACCGGCCCCATCGTTCCCGAGTCCGGCTCCGTCGCTACCGAGTAACGTCACATCATGTTGCAGCCCACCCCCGCGATGACCGCGGAACCCACCCCCCCGAAGAAAGGCTTCTTTCGCCGCATCTCGCTGTCGAATTGGATCGTCATTTCGATGGTCGTCGGCGTCCTCCTTGGTTACTTCTTTCCGGAAAGCGCACGCGCCGATCATGGCGGATGGGCGGCGACGGACCTGAACGTCCTGTCGAACATCTTCCTCCGCATGATCAAGTCGCTGATCGTGCCGCTGCTCTTCTCGACGCTCGTCGTCGGCATCGCCGGCCACGGCGATGACATGAAGCGCATCGGCCGGCTGGCCTTCCGCTCGATCCTGTACTTCGAAGTCATCACGACCCTGGCGCTGGCCGTCGGGCTGCTCGCCGTGAACATCGTCAAGCCGGGGCGGGGGATCGACCTCGGCGCGGCGTCGGCGAAGGAAGGCGCGGACCTCGCCTCGACGCACACGACCTTCAGCGGCGTGATCGAGCACACCGTTCCGACGAGCTTCTTCGACGCCGCGGCGAAGAACGAAGTGCTCCAGATCGTGTTCTTCGCGATCATCTTCGCCGTCGCGCTCTCCAAGGTGCACGGCCCGAGCAAGACCTTCATGCTCAGCGCCTGCGAGAGCCTGTCGGAGATCATGTTCAAGTTCGTGAACATCGTGATGGTCTATGCGCCGATCGGAATCGGCGCGGCGATCGCGGTCACGGTCTCGAAGAGCGGCATCGGCGTGCTGCGGAACCTCGGCATACTCGTCGGCACGCTGTACGGCGCGCTGGTGGTATTCGCGCTGTGCGTGCTCCTGCCCGTCGCGGCGCTCTTCCGCGTGCCGATCGCGCGGTTCGTGAAGGCGGTCCGTGAGCCCTGGCTCATCGCGTTCACGACGGCGTCATCGGAAGCGGCGTTCCCGCTCGCCATGGAGCGCATGGAGCAGCTCGGCGTGCCGCGCCGGATCGTCGCCTTCGTGCTGCCGACCGGCTACTCGTTCAACCTCGACGGCACGACGCTCTATCTCGCGCTGGCATCGGTCTTCGCGGCTCAGGCCGCCGGCATCGACATGCCGATCTCGACCCAGCTCGTGATGATGCTGACGCTCATGCTCACGAGCAAAGGTGTCGCGGCCGTGCCGCGCGCCTCGCTCGTCGTGCTCTCGGGCGCGATCGCGCAGTTCGGGTTGCCGTTGCAGGCGATCGCCGTCATTCTTGGAGTCGACGCGCTGATGGACATGGCGCGCACGTCGCTCAACGTCGTCGGCAACTGTCTCGCGACGGTGGTCATGGCGCGCTGGGAAGGCGATTTCGGCAAGCGTGAAGTGCCCGTGGCCGACGCGGTCGCGGGTGAAGCGTTGAGAGTCCCGCAAGTCACCACCCCGACGTCGAACTGAGACGCAGGAGACTGCTGATGCCGATCACGTTCAAGGTCAACGGACAGCCGCGCACCGTCGACGTTCCCGCGGACATGCCCCTCCTCTGGGTGCTCCGCGACGTCCTCGATCTCAAGGGCACGAAGTTCGGCTGCGGCATCGCGCAATGCGGCGCCTGCACCGTGCACGTGAACGGCGTCGCGATCCGCTCGTGGCACCCCCCCCGCGCGCCCGGTGCCCACCCCCCAGGGCAGCCCAACCCGGGACACTCCACC
>CBHWBX010000337.1:0-5206 GCA_966111935.1 uncultured Gemmatimonadaceae bacterium | reverse complement strand
GTTTTTCGCCTAGGCCGGCGCGATGGGCCCGCTCACCTACGGTCGCGCCTTCAGCGAGATGAAGGCGCAACAGCTCCCCGCGAATCGCGGTGGGCGTCTCGACGTCAAGATCTGATCTGAATCATGACCGCACCGATCGGAGGCTTCGGAGGACCGGGCAACACCATCGGTCCGCGTCGCATCGGACTCGACATCGCCGGCGAGAACGGCATGTCGCGTTCGTTCCAGGTTCCGGCCGGCGGCCAGTCGTTCGGCGACACACTCAAGCGGGCGATCGGAGAAGTGTCGGCCTCGCAGGAAGTCTCACAGAACTACATCGACCGTTTCGTGCGCGGGGAGCCGGTGGAGCTCCACCAGGTGATGGCCGCGGCGGAAGAAGCGTCGATCTCGCTCGAGATGCTCGTCGAGCTTCGGAACAAGCTGATGGATGCGTACAAGACCGTGATGCAGATGGGATGACGAGATAAATGCCTGACTTTTCTTCCCTCCTCGACAAGCTGGGCGGCCCGCGGCGCGCGATGATTCTCGCCGTGGGTGTCGTCGCGGCCGGATTGATCTTCGCCATCGCCCAGTGGGCGAGCGCACCGACGTGGGTGCCGGCGTTCACCGGAGTGCCGCTCGAAAGCGTGTCGGCGATGACCGACAAGCTCGATCAGGCCGCGGTGAAGTACCGGCTCGAGCGCGGCGGTGCCGACATCATGGTCGCGGCGACCGACCTCGCGAAGGCGCGCGTCGCGCTCGCGAAGGGCGGCCTGCCGACCAGCGGTCGTCCGGGCCTCGAGCTGTTCGACCAGCCGTCGTGGGGAATGACCGACTTCACCCAGCGCATCAACTATCGCCGCGCGCTCGAGGGAGAGCTCGAGCGCACGATCGGCAAGATGCGCGGCATCGATCAGGCGCAGGTGCATCTGGTGCTGCACGAGACCGACGGCTTCGCCGCCGGCGACAAGCCGACCGAGGCGAGCGTCGTCCTCAAGCTCAAGGGCGAGACCGATCCCGAGACGGTGAAGGGCATCGCACATCTCGTCGCATCGAGCGTCGAGGGACTCACGAGCGACCACGTGACGATCGTCAATGACGCCGGCCGTCTGCTCAGTGAAGCCATCGAGACGAACACGGTGACGGGTCTCACGAGCCGCCAGCTCCAGATGCAGCGCGAGCTCGAGGACTATCTCCGCGGCAAAGCCGAGAAGATCGTCTCGCAGATGGTCGGCACGACGAACCTGCGCGTGCAGGTCTCGGCGCCGATGAGCTTCGATCAGATCGAGCGCACGAGCGCCGCGGTCGATCCGGACAAGCAGGTCGTTGCGCAGGAACAGAAGGCCGAGATCGTCCCCGGCGCCCAGGGCGGCGCGGGGCAGAACAACTCGTCGACGACCTACGAGAACACGAAGACGACCGAGAGCTACGTCGCCGCGCCGGGCGCGATCAAGCGTCTGACCGTCGCGGTGCTCGTTGCCGATCGCGCGCCCGACCCGAAGTCGAAGGCGACGACGGGCACACCGCGCAGCGCCGCGGAGCTCGAGCAGATCAAGGAGCTCGTCCGCAGCGCCGTCGGCGCCGACAGCGCGCGCGGCGACGTCGTCTCGGTGGTGAGCGTTCCGTTCGCGCCGACCGTCGTCATCCCGACGGAAGCGCCGAAGACGGACATCATTCGCGTCGTCCAGACCGCGCAGCGTCCGCTGCTCGGCGTGCTCGGGCTCGCGCTGATCGCCATCGTCGCACTCCTCAGCCTCAAGTCGCTGAAGACGAACAACGCCGTCGACATGAACGGCGCGCAGATCCTCGCGTTCCCGAGCCAGAATGCCGGCGCGATGATGCCGCAGGCCGCGCTCACCGCCGGTCCGACGATCCCGGTCGTGCTGCCGACGAACACGATGCGCGACAAGGTGAACTCGACGATCGAGCAGCAGCCCGACGTCGCCGCGCGCGTCGTTCGCGCCTGGCTGAAGGAGGGCTAAGCGATGGCGATGAATCTCGCTCGTTCGCACCAGCTCGATCAGCTCAGCGGCGTGCAGAAGGCCGCGATCCTGTGCATGGTGCTCGGCTCCGAATCGGCGTCGCTGATCACGCAGAAGCTCGGCCAGGAAGAGGTCGAGCAGATCTCGTTCGAGATCGCGCGCATGGACCGCGTGAGCGCCGAAGCCACGGAGGCGGTGCTCGCCGAGTGGATCGAAGTGATGATGGCGGCCGACTCGATCGCCGCCGGCGGTGTCGACTTTGCGCGCGAAGTGCTCGAGAAGGCGTTCGGGCAGCAGAAGGCGCAGGGGATGATGAAGCGCATCCAGGCGCAGATCCACGAGACGGCGGGTCTGCATCGCCTGCGCAACGCCGACCCGCAGCAGCTCGGCAACATGCTGCGCGCCGAGCATCCGCAGACGGTCGCGCTGATTCTCGCGCACCTGCAGCCCGCGCACACCGCCGCCGTGCTCAAGGAGCTCGACCCCGTCTTCGGATCGGAGGTCGTGCTCCGCATGGCGCGCATGGAAAAGGTCTCGCCGGACATGCTCGTGCTCATCGAGCGGTCGATCCTCACCGAGACGGATCTCGCGCCGGCCCAGGGCCTCACGACTTCGGGTGGTCCGGCGGTCGTCGCCGAAGTGCTCAACCTCGTCACGCCGTCGCTCGAGAAGGCGATCATGCGCGGCGTCGAGGACAAGGACCCCAGCCTCGGCGAACAGATTCGCAACCTCATGTTCGTGTTCGAAGACGTCGTCAGCCTCGACGATCGCTCGATGCAGCGTCTGCTGCGCGAGATCGACGTCAAGGAGCTCGCGCTGGCGCTCAAGTCCGCGTCGAACGAGGTCAAGAACAAGATCCTTGGCGGCATGTCGCAACGCGCGTCAGCCTCGCTCAAGGAAGAGATGGAGATGCTCGGCCCGGCGAGAAAGCGCGACATCGAGTCGGCGCAGACGGCGATCGTGGCCATGATCAGAAAGCTCGAAGACGCCGGCGAGATCGTGGTCGGCGGAGGCGCGGATGACCTCGTCGTATAGAGCGACGGGCACGGCCTCGGTTCGTCAGACGCCGGCGGCGGCCATCCCGACCCCGGGAGTCTGGTCGCTGGCGGAGCTGGCGGTGCCGGCGCGTGCCGTGCACTCGAGCCCCGCCCCGGCGCCAACGCCGGCGCCGGTGGATCCGCAACTGATGGCCGACGAGCGCGCGCGCCTGATCGACGAGGGCTATGCGCGCGGCCTCGCCGACGGCGAGCGCCGTGGAGCGGCCGCGGCGCAGCAGCGCGTCGCCGAAGCCGTCGGCGTCGTCGACGCGATCGCCGCGCAGATGCGGGAGGTCGCGTCGCTCGCGCCGTCGATTCTCGAAGAGAACGTCGCCGCGCTCGCGGTGATCGTCGCGCGACAGATCGTCGCGCGCGAAGTGAGCCTCGACCGTGAGCTCGTCGCTGATCTCGTGCGCCGCGCGCTCACGGAATTCCCGATCGACCAATCGGTGCGCATTCGCGTGAACCCGCTCGACCTCGCGCTGCTCACCTTCACGCCCGACGGCGCGCCGGACATGGCGCCGATCACGGCGAATCGCGACGCGAGCTGGCTCGCCGATCCGCGCGTCGCGCGCGGCGGCTGCCTCGTCGAGGGTCGCGATCGCATCGTCGACGGTCGTGTCGACACGGCGCTCGAGCGTGCCTACCGCCGCATGTCCGAGATCGATGCTTCGTAATCGTCTCGCGTCGCGCATCGGCGACCTGCCGCGGCTCTACCGCATGGGACGCGTCACGCGTGTCGTCGGCCTGGTGATCGAGGCCGCGGGGCTCGACGTCGGCCTGGGAGAGCTCTGCCGCATCACGTCGCTGTCCGAGGAAAAGTCGGTGCTCGCCGAAGTCGTGGGCTTCCACGAGCGCGGCGTGCTCCTGATGCCGCTCGGCGACATCGATGGGCTGCATCCCGGCTCGAGCGTCACTCCGCTCGGCCGCAGCTTCGGCGCCGACGTTGGACCTGGTTTACTCGGCCGCGTGCTGAATGGCCTCGGCCATCCGATCGACGGCAAGGGCCCGATCGATCACGCCGTGCGGATGCCACTGTCGGCCGAGCCGCCGCATCCGCTCGAGCGTCAAATGATCAGCGAGCCGCTCGAGACGGGCGTGCGCGCGATCGACGGTTTCCTCACGATCGGCAAGGGCCAGCGGGTCGGCATCTTCGCCGGCTCGGGCGTCGGCAAGTCGACGCTGCTCGGCATGATCGCTCGCCAGGCGAAGGCCGACGTCAACGTCATCGCGCTGCTCGGCGAGCGTGGGCGAGAAGTGCGCGACTTCATTGAAAATTCGCTTGGCCCGGAGGGGCTCGCGCGCTCGGTGCTCGTCGTCGCCACCGGCGATCAGGCGGCGCTCGTCCGCGCGCGCGGCGCGCTCGTCGCGACGTCGATCGCCGAGTACTTCCGCGCACAGGGCAAGGAAGTGCTGCTGATGGTCGACTCGGTGACACGCGTCGCGATGGCGTGGCGTGAGATCGGCCTCGCCGTCGGCGAGCCGCCGACGACAAAGGGTTATCCGCCGTCGGTGTTCGCCGCGCTTCCGCGTCTGCTCGAGCGCGCCGGCAATGACGACAACGGCAGCATCACCGGCATCTATACCGTGCTGGTCGACGGTGACGATTTCAACGAGCCGATCGCCGACGCCAGCCGCTCGATCCTCGACGGTCACATCGTGCTCACGCGCAAGCTCGCGGGAGCCGGCCACTATCCCTCGATCGACGTGCTCGAGAGCAAGAGCCGCGTGCGCGATCACGTGATCAGCCCCGAACATCGCGCGGCGGCGAACTCCGTCGCGCGACTCGAAGCCGCCTACCGAGAGAAGGAAGATCTCATTCTCGTCGGCGCCTACCACGAAGGCAGCGATCGCGGCGTCGACGCCGCGCTCAAGCTGCGCCCGCAGATGCTGGACTTCCTCCAGCAGTCGCCGGACGAGCACACCGCAATCGACGCGTCGAGACGTGCGCTCGTCTCGATCGCGGGTCAGATCGATCATACGACGAGGAGGTCGTGATGAGCGCGTTCAAGTTCCGTCTCCAACAGGTCCTCGACCTGCGCGAGCAGCATGAGAAGCAGACCGCGGCGAAGCTCGCCGAAGCGGAGTCTGCGGCTGATGAAGCCCGTGTCGCGCAGAAGGCGCTGGAGACGATTCGCCAGACCGGCTCCGCGGCGCTGCGGACCGCTCACGGGAGCGAGCCGACGATCGGACAGTTGAAGACGATCG
>CBHWBX010000336.1:0-5218 GCA_966111935.1 uncultured Gemmatimonadaceae bacterium | reverse complement strand
TGTTGGGGGGGTGTGGTGGAGGGGTTGTTGTGGATCGTGAGTAAACCATGTCGGGGGACGAGCGGGGCATCAAGCTCGTGCCCCGTTTGTCATTCCCCGATCGCCGATCCCCGATCCCCGTACCCCTCACTGGTCGCCACGCGTAGATTTCCACCGTGCGCATCACCACTCTCGCCGAATACGGCGTCATCTGTGCCCTCCATCTCGCCCGCCGGCGCGGCGATGGTCCGATCACGGGCCGTGAGATCGCCGAGGTCGAGCGGTTGCCGGCCGACTACGTCGAGCAGATCCTGCTGCGGCTTCGGCGTGCCGGGCTCGTGCGCAGCACGCGCGGGGCGCGCGGCGGCTACAGTCTCGCCCGCCGCTCGGAGGAGATCTCGATCCGCGACGTGATCGAGGCATCGGAGACGACGACGTTCGATCTGCACTGCCAGTCGCACCCCGTCGGCGAGGAGCGCTGCTCGACGGCGCACAGCTGCAGCATCCGCCCGGTGTGGATGCTCCTCCAGCGCAAGATCGACGACGTCCTGTCGAACGTGCATCTCTCCGATCTCCTGAACGGAGAGACCGAAGTCGCGGCCCGTGTCGGCCTGGCGGAGCGCCAGCAGCCGGACGCGCGGTCTCTCCCCATCCTCCAGTTCTAGGACGATGCCGTTTTTCGCGCGCTGGCGTGCCGAACGCGAGCTGCAGCGAAAAGCGGCGACCTACGTCGCCGCGCTCTTCGGCGATCCCGCGCCCGCCGACGTCGAGTGGCTCGCCGCCAACGCGACGCGCGGCGACGTCGATCACGCGCAGTGGGAGCTCCGCTACGCGCGCCGCGCTCTCGGGCTGATCGCCGCGCAGCGCGATGCGCTCAACGATCGCACGGCGTCGGTCGTCGCCCGTGAGATCAGCGAGGCGTTCGCGCGCGACCAGCACATCGCCGCCGGGATGCTCGAGACCGCCGAACGGCAATTCAACGTGCGGCTGAGCGCGTACCGCGACGGACTGGCCGCGCGCGCCGGAGCGCCGACGCCGATCCGAATGGGGCAGACGCTGTTCGCATTCGCGGGCGGCAGCTTCAAGCTCCAGGACGACAACATCGTCCGCGCCGGGGAGCTGCTCGGGACCTATCTCACCGAGGCGAACGCGGCGCTGCGCGACGCGTTCGGAGTCGCCGCGCTGCCGGAAGACGTCGCCCCGTCGAAAGTCCTGGGCTGAACGGAAAGCTCCCGGAAAGCAAAAGGCACGACCGCCGAAGCGATCGTGCCTTGAGTGCCGAAGGTGGGACTCGAACCCACACGAGGTTGCCCCCACTGGCTCCTGAAGCCAGCGCGTCTACCAGTTCCACCACTTCGGCAGAGACTTGAATCATAGTCGAAACCGGTCGCCGCGTCAACGCATGTGGGGGCTATCCTTCGTTGCCGCGCGGAGATGGCTCGCCTAACTTGCGGCACAGTGTCGAAGAAGCCCGCCGCCGATAAACAGGACGAGATCGAATCGATCGCCCGCAACAAGCGCGCGCGATTCGACTATCACATCCTCGATACGTACGAGGCCGGACTCGTTCTCAAGGGAACCGAGGTCAAGTCGCTCCGCGACGGCCGTGCGAACATCAGCGATGCCTACGGGATCATCAAGGACGGGGAGGCCTACCTCCTCAACCTCCACATCTCCCCGTACGAGAGCCGCGGCTACGCTAACCACGAGCCGGACCGGACCCGCAAGCTGTTGCTCCACCGCAAGGAAATCCGTCGTTTGATTGGAGCCGTCGAGCGCGAGGGACTCACCCTCGTGCCGCTCGAGCTCTACTTCAAGCGGGGGAAGGCCAAGGTGGCCCTGGCGCTCGGCAAGGGTAAGAAGCTCCACGACAAGCGCGACACCGCGCGCGAACGCGACGCGGCGCGCGAGATCGCACGGGCGGTGCGAACCCGATGATCGGCTTCGCGCTCGCGCTCCAGCTCTCGTCGGCGCAGGCGCTCGTCGTTCGCGGTCCCACGGAGACGGTGCGCATCCCCACCGTCCGCACCGCCGACGGCCCGATGCTCAGCGTCGATGCGCTGCGCCGCGTCATGCCGATCCGTCTCACCCGTGACTCAGCGTCGTGGTACACCCTCGAGCTGTGGGGCGCGAAGCTCCAGCTCGAAGCGGGATCGCCGAGCGTGCGCACGAGCGACGGAACGCGCCCGCTCGCCGCGGCGCCGGTCGCGAAGAACGGCACGCTGCTCGTGCCGCTCCAGCTCGTGACCGAGGTCTTTCCGTCGGCGATGCCGAACAACCGCTGGGACGCCGACAGCGCGCGGCTCGTGCTGTTCACGGCGAATGCGAGCGGCGCGAGTCGCGGCTCGTCGGTGCGCCAGGCGGCGGCGTCGTCCTCCGACGCCGACGTGCCGCGCTTCGTTCCGCCGAAGGGCGGGTCGCTGCCTGCCGTCGCGGTGAAGAAGGGCGAGCGGCACCTCGTGGTCGTCGACGCCGGCCACGGCGGCGTGGACAACGGGATGAGCGGCCCGATCGGCGGCGGCCCGAAGATCTACGAGAAGAACATCACGCTCGGCGTCGCGAAGAGGCTCGGGAAGCAGCTCGAGGGACGCGGCGTCGACGTCGTCTACACGCGCACCACCGACACGCTGATCGCGCTCGACGACCGCGGGCGGATCGCCAACAAGACCCAGGGTGATCTCTTTCTCTCGATCCACGTGAACGCGGCGAACCCGAACTGGAAGGATCCGGGCGGGTCGCGCGGCTTCGAGACGTATTTCCTCTCCGAGGCGCGGACCGAGGACGCCCGGCGCGTCGAGCACATGGAAAATGACGCCGCGCGCTTCGAGAGCGTCCCGGCGAACATCGACAAGGACGATCCGCTGAGCTTCATCCTCAGCGACATGCAGCAGAACGAGCATCTGCGCGAATCGAGCAAGCTCGCCGAGCTCATTCAGCGGCGGCTCGCGAAGATGCACCCGGGGCCGAGCCGCGGCGTGAAGCAGGCGGGCTTTAGAGTTCTCGTAACGGCGTACATGCCCGCCGTGCTCGTCGAGATCGGCTTCGGCACCAATCCGCGCGAGGCGCAGTTCCTCTCCGATCCGGCAAAGCAGGACGCCCTCGCTGCGGCGATCGCCGATGCGGCGATGGAGTTCCTCGACAGCCACGACGACCGCGTGCGCGGGACGCGCGGCACGAACGGCGCGGCCCAGAGCGGCGCCGCGCCGAAGGGAACGCGCCGGTGAGCGGATCGTCGCCCCTCCGCAGCACGTTCGGCACGCTCGAATTCCAGAATCCGATCGTTCTCGCCGCCGGCACCGCCGGCTACGGCGAGGAGCTCACGGGTGTGATGGACCTCGGCCGCGTCGGCGGATTCGTGACGAAGGCCGTGTCGCTCGCGCCGCGCGGTGGAAACCCGGCGCCGCGCGTGGCCGAGTTCGAGGGCGGGATGCTCAACGCCGTCGGACTCGCGAACCCCGGACTCGACGCCGTGCGTCGCGACCACGTGCCGTGGATGGCGTCGCATTTTCCGGCGACCCGGAAGCTCGTAAACGTCGTCGGCTTCTCGATCGACGAGTATCCGTCGGTGGTCGAAGGGATCGAGGCATCGCTCGCCGGCGGGATGGCGCAGGCGGTGGACGGCTACGAGCTCAACGTGAGCTGCCCGAACACGAAGGCGGGCGGGGAGGAGTTCGGAGCGAACCCCGTCTCGCTGCGCGAGGTCGTCTCGAAGGTGCGGCAGGTGACGAAGCGTCCCGTCGCGGTCAAGCTCGCGCCGACGCTGCCGAACATCGGCGCGTCGGCGCAGATCGCCGCGGATGCGGGTGCGGACGCGATCACCGTCGTGAACACCGTCCCAGGGCTCGTGATCGACGTCGACCGGCGGAAGCCGGTGCTGGGGTTCGGGAGCGGGGGCGTGAGCGGTCCGGCGATCCTGCCCGTCGGCGTATTGGCGACCTGGCGGGTCAGGAAGGCGGTATCTCTCCCGATCGTCGGACTGGGCGGGGTCGCGTCGGGGCTGGACGCTCTACAGTACATTATTGCGGGTGCCTCGCTCGTTGGGATCGGAACGGCCGCCTTGCGCGACCCACGCGCGCCGGAGCGCGTCGTTCGTGAGCTCGATGCGTGGTGCCGAAAGCATGGCGTGCGCAACATCCAGGAGCTCACCGGAACGCTCGAATGGCCGACCTAGTCACCCGAACCACCCCGATCGTCCCCCTCGACGTGCCGACGGCAGCCGATGCGCTCGAGCTCGTCGAGTATCTCGGTGAGGACTGCCGGTTCTACAAGGTGGGAAATGAGCTGTTCACCGCGACCGGCCCGGCGATCGTCCAGGAGCTGCGGCGGCGCGGGAAGGACGTCTTTCTCGATCTGAAGTTCCACGACATCCCGAACACCGTCGCCGGGGGCGTGCGCAACGCCGCCGCGCTGGGCGCGCGTCTGGTGACGGTGCATGCGACCGGCGGGCTGACGATGCTCAAGGCCGCGGTCGAGGCCGCCGGCGGGCGGTGCGGTGTGCTGGCGGTGACCGTGCTGACCTCGCTCACGGACGAGGAGGTGTCGCAGGCGTGGGGCAAGCCCGGCCCGCTCGACCTGTCGGCCGAAGTGATTCGACTGGCCGAGCTCGCGCTCGAGGCCGGGTGTCACGGGATCGTGTGCAGCGGGAAGGAAGCGGCGATGGTCCGCGACCGTTTCGGCGATCGCCTGGCGATCCTCGTCCCGGGCGTTCGTGCTGCCGGCGGGCCGACGCAGGATCAGGCGCGGGTGGTGACGCCGCAGCAGGCGGTGGAGGCGGGGGCGCGGTACATCATCGCCGGCCGGATGATCACGGCGGCGTCGGACCGTCGGGCGGCGATGCAGAGGCTGCTGGCGGTGCTGGAATGAGGGTACGAGCGACGGGGAACGGGGCACGGGATCGTGAGGCGTGCTCCCGTTCCCCGGTCCTCGTCTCCCGTTCCTCAATTCGCGTCCATCCTCGCCCCTTGCCTTAACTTACCGTACAGGCTATTGTTAGGGTCTGGCCGTGAATTTTTTATTTGGCCAACCTCTGTTGTTCCACGTTTTTGTTCCGTCCGGAGCGCCTTGTGAAAGTTCGCACAAGCGTGAAGCCGATCTGTGAGCACTGCAAAGTTGTGAAGCGCAACGGCGTGACTCGCATCATCTGCAAGCGCAACCCCAAGCATAAGCAGCGTCAGGGCTAATCAGACATGGCTCGTATTGCTGGCGTCGATCTCCCGAGAGACAAGAAGGTCGAGATCGG
>CBHWBX010000335.1:0-5223 GCA_966111935.1 uncultured Gemmatimonadaceae bacterium | reverse complement strand
CACGATGACCAGGATGACCATCAGCTCCATGAAACCAATGTTGCCGAAATTCATAACCTTCTCCGAGATGGGACTCTAGAACAGCGAACGAGCGATGAGATAGGCGACGAGCACGCCGACCAGACTGAGGAGGGAGACGTCCAGCGCGACACCGAACTGGAACTTCACCAAAACTAAATCAATATCGAACGGTCCGAGCGAGGGAGAGACGCCGACCGTTAAGAATTGCTTTGCTGCCCCGCCCGGGAACAGCACCCTGGCAGCTTGTTGCAGCAAGCCCCCGACCACGAACCCGATGGCGAGGACAATACCGTGAAACACTGGACGGTGCTTGGATGATCCGCGAGGGGGCATTATGACCGCCGATCCATGACGTAGGCAATAGCGTCCGTCAGGGATGCCCTGATCGGACTCTCCGGTAAGACGCTCAAGGCTTGCTCGGCGTCATGCGCGAACTGCTCACCGCGGCGGCGCGCCGCCTCGATCCCACCGGCCTCGCAGCCGGGCGCATCAGCGCGCGCTGAAGGCGGGTCGCTCGGATTCGGGGCGGCCATGAGCTGTTCGACCCGGGGGCGTGCGCCCGCCGACAGCTTCGGGAGCGCCGCGATCAGCGGCAGCGTCACCTTGTGCTCCCGCAGGTCGAGTCCGCTCGGCTTCCCCGTCACCGACTCGTCCTCGGTATAGTCCAGGATGTCGTCCGCGATCTGGAAAGCCATGCCGAGGCGGTCGCCGTAGGTCTGAAGCGCTTCGCGGAACTCGGGAGCGCCGCACAGCGCGCCGCTCTCACAGGCGCACGACAGGAGCGACGCGGTCTTCGCGCGAATGAGGTCGAAGTACGCCTGTTCGCTGAAGTCGAGCGCGTCGACCGCGCCGAGCTGGCGCATCTCACCGATCGTCAGCTCGTTCGCGACGTCGGTGACGAGGGTGATGATCTCGAGATCCTGCATCCGCACCAGCGCCGTGAGCGCGCGCGAGTACAGGAAGTCGCCCATGATCACCGAGACCTGATGGCTGAACAGCGAGTTCACCGTCGGCAGACCGCGGCGCAGGACCGAGTGGTCGACGGAGTCGTCGTGGACGAGCGTCGCGAGGTGCATCAGCTCGATGACCGCGGCGAGGCGCACGACGCGATCCTCGGAGTTGCCCGTCGCCGCGCTCGCGAGCAACGCCAGCGTCGGACGAAACATCTTGCCGCGCATCTGGAGCAGGTGCCCGCTCACCGCCTGGATGAGCGGCAGCTCGTGCGTGACGACGTGCTGCATCTCCCGCGCGACGTCCTCGAGACGGTCGCGAACCGGCGCCTGAATCTCGAGCAGCGCGTTGGTCACCGGCGTGCGCGTGCGCGTGACGACGCCGCTCATCGCGCCACCCGTTCGAGCTCACTCATGCGATCGGCGATGTCACGGAATTGGATATCCAGCACAAAAACCCGTTGGTAGAAAGCGAGTGCCTCGGCCGCGTTTCCCTGCTCTTCGTGAGCGCGGCCGAGCAGATAGAGCACGCCCACGAGCTGGTCTTCGCTTGCCTGCTCGTTGAGGGCGCGGTTGAGAATCGACGTCGCGAGCTTCGGCTGGCTCTTGTCGAGGAAGCACTGCCCGAGCGCCTCGTACGTCGGCAGCCGGTTGGCCGAGCCGCCGAGCGCCTTCTGGAACTCGGCGATCGCCTCGTCGAGGAGACCCATCTCCTTGAACGCGATCGCGAGATCGTAATGGCTCTGGTAATCCTCGGCGTCGACGTTCTCGGCGACGCCCTGCTTGAACTTCCGGAGCATGTCCTGGAAGTCCGCATCCTCGTCGCCGGTCGGTTCCTGCTCGGCGACGACCATTCGCGTGTCCTTCGGTTCCTCGTCGTCGCGAAGCCAGTCGCCAAGGTTGATAAAATCGTTCGACGCGGGCGCCGCCGGCGCCGGCTCGTCGGGCACCTGGAAGGCCGTGGTGCGCCGCGCCCCGGACGATCCGCGTGGTGCCGGGGGTGCCGGCTCCGGCTCGGGGACGACGATCGTATCGAGCGCCGCGCGCGCGCGTGCTTCGTCCGGCGCGAGGTCGATCACGCGCTGGTAGATCGAGCGCGCCTTGTCCGTCTGGTCGGCGCGCAGGAGCGCGTCGCCGAGCGAGAGATAGGCCTCGATCAGCCGCGGGCGATCGTTGGTGCGATACGCGTACTCGACGCGCTTCTGGTGATGCTTGACCGCTTCCGGCTCGAGCCGCGCGATCTCGTCCGCGAGCGACGACGCGAGGTCGAGGTCACCGGCGTGCTCGGCGCCGGACATCGCCGCCTCGAGCTCGCGCAGGCCGCCGTCGCGATCTCCCGCTTCGAGCATCGCCTCGGCGAGCTCGCGACGCAGCGACCAGTTTCCCGGCTCGCCTTCGACGCTCGCCTGCAGAACCTCGACCGCCTGGAGCGCGACCATCGTCGAGCGCCGCGCGACCGACGGCGTCGGCACCGTCACGGGCTCGTCGTCGAGCGTCAGGCTCTCGGCGTTGAGGTCGATGAGCTCGACCGGCTCGACCGGCGTCGGCGCGGGCGACGGGATCGCGGCGTCCGCGGGAAGATCGATCAGCTCGAGATCGTCGGAGAGCGCGATCTCGTCGAGCGAGGTCGTGATCCGGCGCGGCGTCTCGATCGGCGTGCGCACCGGCGGAGCCGGCGGCACGTCGAGGTCCATGAGCGGCAGGCCGTCGAGGGGCGATGGGTGCACCTCGGTCTCACGGATCGGCGTTTCGCGCACGGACGTTTCACGCGCCAACGGCGGCACCGGCAGGTGCGGCGTCGTGAGCGCGTCGGTCTCGAAATCGATCGAAGGCGTAGCCGAGCGCGCGGGCGTCGCCGCCGGCGTGTCGGGCATGATGAAATCGAGGTCGCCGCCCGTCGGCGTCTCACGCTCGGCGTTCGCGCGGGTCGGCGCCGAGGAGCGGTGGATCGGCTCCGGCGGCGTCAGGTGAATCTCGTTCGACACCGGTGTGTCGGCGAACGATGTCGGCTCGAGATCGAGCAGCGATCCGGTCGGCGTGCTCTTGATGATGTCCGAATCGGCGAGATGCGTCGACTCGAGACCGAGCAGCGACTCGGACGGCGTCTTCGTGAGATCGACGGCGTCGTCGCCGATGCGCGTAATGCCGCTGAGCGGCGCCTCCATGTCCGCGGGGGGCGTCACCATGTGCGGCGTCGGCGGCGTCTGGACGGCCGGCGGCGGCGCAATCGGGGTGACGGCACGGAGCGGCGTCGCGGCGCGCGGCGGAGTCGGCGGCGCGATGGGCGGAGGCGGCGGCTCGACGGGACGCGAGATCGGCGTCGCCGAGCGCACCGGCGAAGGCGCGTCGAGATCGAGGAAGATCAGGTCGCTGCTCTTGCTCTTCCCCTGGCTATGACCGTCCGCGCGCAGCTCGACGGCGGGATCGATCGCCCGAATGCGATCGGCGATCGACTGGGCGTCGGCGCTGCGTCCCTCGGAGTCGTAGCGCGCGTGCAGGATCTGGAGCTGCTCGATCCCTTCGTCCTTGCGATCGGCCTTCGTGAGCTGATCGGCGAGCATGAGCCGGATCTCGTCCTGATCGGGACAGAGATCGGCGAACTCCTTCAGCGCGCGAAACGCCTCGTCGACCTTGCCGGCCTTCTGCATCCGGTCGGCGTACTCGAGGAAGTTCGTCTTCGCATCGGCCTTGAAGCCCTTCTGCGCGCTGATCTTTCCAAGTTTGTAATAGACCGACGCCCGCCCCGGCGACTGGCGGAGGATCTTGTTGCAGAGGGCGATCGCGTTGTTGAAGAAGCCGGTATCAGCGTAGCGGTCGACGGCTTTCTCGTAGTAGTCGACGGCGTCGGCAACGTTGCCCTGACGCAACATCAGGTCGCCGACTCGATTGAAGAGCGCCACGTCGAGCTCGGCGGCGTACTCGTCGAACGAGTCGAGCAGCTTGACGTAGACAGCAAGCGCCTTATCGAACTGTTTCTTCTGTTCGAAATCGGCGGCCTGCTTCTTCAGCGTTGCGACCTTGGACATCAGCGCCTGAAGGGCCCGCACCGACGGCGGAAAACCGCGGGCGAGCCCGAGGGAAAGTGGAAGCTCAACTTACCGCTAAGTCACTAGGGTGACAAGGTTTGCCCCCTACGAAGGTCGCCACGCAGCGGTTGTCTCCGTACCAGTATGGGATCTCCCTCACATCCCCGACCGCGAACAGCGCACAGTCGGCCAAAAAGCCAGGAGCGATCTGTCCGACGCGGTCGGCCATCGCCAGCGCGGCCGCCCCGTTCACGGTCGCCGCGACCATCGCTTCGGCGACGCTCAACCGCAGCTGGCTGACGCCCAGGGTCAGGATCATCGAGACGTTCGGCGTCGGCGACGTGCCGGGGTTGAAGTCGGTGGCGAGGGCGACCGGAACGCCGGCCTCGATGAACCGCCGCGCCGGCGCCTGCTTCGGCTTGCCGAGGAAGAGCATCGTCCCCGGCAGAAGCGTTGCGACGGTCGATCCGCCGGCCAGGGCGGCGATGCCGTCGTCGGAGACGGCCGCGAGATGATCCGCCGACGTCGCGCCGAGCGACGCGGCGAGCTCCGCGCCGCCCGCCGAGGTCAGCTCATCGGCGTGGAGCTTCATGAGCAGACCGGCGTCTCGCGCCGCGGTGAGGATCGCGCGGCTCTCGTCGACGGTGTAGACGCCGGTCTCGCAGAAGACGTCGGCGAAACGGGCGAGCTTCTCCGTGGTGACCGCGGGGATCATCTCGTGGATCAGCAGGTCGACGTATTCCTGGCGCGTCGCCTCCGACCCGCGATACTCGAGCGGAATCTCGTGCGCGCCGAGGAAGGTCGGGACGATGCGCAGCGGCAGGGTCTCGGCGAGCCGGCGGATCACGCGCAGCGTCTTGAGCTCGTCCTCGAGCGTCAGTCCGTAGCCCGACTTGAGCTCGACCGTCGTCGTCCCGAACGAAGCGAGGCGGCGCAGACGCGTGTAGGCGAGCGCGTACAGATCGTCCTCGCTGCGCTGCCGTAGATCGCGCACCGACGAATGAATGCCGCCGCCGCGCCGCGCGATCTCCATGTAGTCGAGTCCCGCGGCGCGCAGCTCCTGCTCATCGTAGCGTGGCCGGCCGAACACGCCATGCGTGTGCGAATCGACGAAGCCCGGCGTGAGCACGCCACCGCGGCAATCGATCTCCTCCGCATCGGGAAAGCGCGAACGCAGATCGTCGAGCGGCTCGACCGCTTCGATGACGCCGTTCACGACGCCGACC
>CBHWBX010000334.1:0-5271 GCA_966111935.1 uncultured Gemmatimonadaceae bacterium | reverse complement strand
CCACCGAGTACTTGATGAACATCGTCTTCCGCACGAAGAAGTAGCGGAAGTTGACGAGCGTATCGACGTACGGGTTGGCGCCCTGCTCGAACGGGAGCTCAATGTTGCAGCCGATCGACTTGCCGCCGCCGAGCTTCGCGCCCTTGTTCGCCGCTTCCATGACGCCGGGGCCGGCGCCGGTGATGATCGCGAAGCCGGCCTGAGCGAGGAGCCGCGCGACCTCCTGCGCCGCCTGGTATTGCGGATCGTCGGGGTGCGTCCGCGCCGAGCCGAAGATCGACACGCCGCGGCGCACGTCGTGGAGGTTGTCGAACCCTTCGATGAACTCGCCCATGATGCGCATCACGCGCCACGGATCGCTGCGCGTGAAGTCATGGGTGTCGCTCGTCGACTGGAGGAGCTTCTCGTCTTCCGTGACGGGGCCGATGTAGTCGCGGATCGCGTCATCGACCGTGACCTTCTTGCGCGCGGCGCCGGCGGAGCGACTCGCATCCTTTTCCGAGGGGGGCGTGCGACCGGCGGCGCGATGGCCGGCCTCGGTGCGCTCGCGAAAACCCTCGTGCGAATCGGCCGCCGCTTCGGCCATCACTTCCGGGCTCGCCTTCTTTCCCGTAGCCGTGCGCGCGGTCTTCTTCTTCGTGCCGCGCGGCGTCGCGCTCGGGATGGTGGTGCGTGGACGTGTCGCCGGCTTTTTGGCGGCGCGTTTCCGTTTATCTGGCATGCGTGGAGTCTACGGGGTTGAGGGGAAGCAGCACAGAGGCGAGCTTCCGGAACCTTCGCAAACTCTTCGCCGTAAATCGTGTCCGTCGTCATTCTGCTCGCCGACGGCGCGCGTCCCGATGTCCTCGACGCCGCGCTGAACAGCGGTTCGCTCCCCGCGCTCGCCCAGCTCCGAACCGAGGGCGGATTGTACGCGGTCACGTCCTGCTTCCCGTCGGTAACGGGGCCGGCGTATGCCCCCTTTCTGATGGGCCGGTTCCCGGGCCCGATCGGACTTCCGGGGCTGCGTTGGTACGACCGCGCGCGGACGGTGTGCTCCTTTCCCGACTACACGCGCAGCTACGTCGGATATCAGATGGGCGCGGTGGACCGGGACATCGACGCCGACGCGCCAACGATGTTCGAGATGTGCGGCTCGTCGATCGGGGCGCTGAACGTCATCGGCCGCGGGCTGCCGAAGTCGGCACGCATCGGGTCGATCTCAGCGAAGTCAGCCTTTCGCGCGGCGACGACGCACTTTCGCGGGAACGTCGCCGGATGGCTCGACATCGACCGCGAAGTCGCCGACGTCGTGACGACGCGCATCCGCGACGAGAAGCCGGAGTTCACCTTCGCCGCGCTCACGGGCGTGGACAAGGTGTCGCACTCACGCGGCCAGGGCGATCCGATGATCTTCGACGCGCTGCGCATCGTCGACGACACCGCGGCGCGCATCCGCGCCGACGCGGAAGCGGACGGACGGTGGGCCGACATGTCGCTCTGGATCGTCAGCGACCACGGGCACTCGCGGGTGCAGCACCATGAGGATCTCGTAAAGGTCGTGCAGGCGGCAGGCTTCCGCACGCTCTCGCACCCGGGGATCTTCTCGCGTGCGCCGGAGGTCGGCGTGATGGTGAGCGGCAACGCGATGGCGCACCTTTATCTCGGGATCGGGCAGCGCCGCCGACCGACTCTGCACGACGGACGGTATTCCGCGCTCGCCGAGCGATTGCTCGCGCGTCCGTCGGTCGATCTGCTGCTCGCGCCGGAAGGAGATCGCGTCCGCGTGCGCGCCATGGCTCGCGGCGATGCGCTGCTCTGGCGGGACGCGCGCGGCTATCACTACCGCCGCGAGTCGGGGGATCCGCTCGGCATCGGCGTCGATCTGGCGAATCTGTCGATGGACGCGGCGTACGATGCAACGATCGCGACCGATTACCCCGACAGTGTCGTGCAGATCGTCCATCTCGCGACCGCGCCGCGGTCGGGCGAGATCATTCTGTCGGCGGCGCGGGACTGGGATCTTCGCGCGCGCTACGAGCCGATCCCGCACGTCAGCTCGCACGGCGCGCTGCACCGCGAGCACATGATGGTCCCGCTGCTCGTGAATCGCCCGCCACGCGGCCGGCCGCGCCGGACGGTGGACGTCATGCCGAGCGCACTGGCCGCACTCGGGAAGCCGATTCCGACGGGACTCGACGGTCGCTCGTACTTCTAGCTCTGCTTGCGCCGCGACAGGAGCGGCGGAATCGAAAGCAGCGCCCAGGCCGATTCGAGAAAGATGAAGCCCAGGCGGCGGTCGACGATCGCGACCCACGCGAGCAGCGCCGAGCCGACGAGATTGAGCAGGTTGTAGGTCGCCGTGGTCTTGTCCATCCAGCCGCGCTGGTTGCCGGCGTAGGCAACGAGGATCATGATGGCGCCGGCGACGGAGATGATTTGATAGAACATCCCTGAGTCTAAGCGATTGCGCGGTGAACGGCCGCGCACGCTTGTCTGCGCTCGACTGAAAAATCGGCCTCAGCGCGCCGCTGTGGCGCCGATGCTGCACTGTCTCCGGGCCGGCGCGCCGAGTCACGCGCGCGGGAACCCCGACGAGGAGTCAGTGATGGGAGCTCGAATCAACGCCGCGATCGGCTTCAGCGTCGCGCTGTTCGCGATCGCTGGAACGGCGGGCGCGCAGGGACATGGAAAGGGCAAGGGACAGGGACATCAGGGAAAGCAGGGTGAACAGGGCGACCGGCACGAGAAGCGCGGCGACGTGATCGTGCGGCGCGCCGACGGCGATCTCGTCGTCGTCCCGAATCGCAAAGTGCCGCCGGGGCTGGCAAAGAAGCCGGGACAGATGCCGCCGGGGCAGTACAAGAAGTTGTACAGCCCCTCGCAGGGCGCGTCGGTGCTGAGCGACATCTTCCGCCGGCACAACTACACCGTGACGCGGATGCAGACGTACGGCGACTCGCGCTATGTGTACTATCGCGCGCCGGACGGCTCGATTCGTCGGGCGATCGTGAGCCCGGGCACCACGCAGCTGTCGTTCAGCAACGTCCCGTCGCTGATCCTGCAGGAAGTGCTCAGCCGCCTCTACTAGCGGCTCTACCGGCGTCGTAAGTCGTGGACATCGACGCGAGTCCGTTGATGTCCACGCTCTCGAGGATCCGCTTCGGTGCGCCGACGCGAACGACGTTCAGCATCGCCTGGCCGATCCGCTCCGTCGTCGTCACGTATTGCGGGAAGCGGCGGAGCAGGAAGGGCACGAACGGCCCGACGATCAGATACGGAATGCGATAGAGCGCCGTTTTCGACGTGGCGCCGTGCATCGCCTGGATCAGTCCCGGACGGAAGACGTACGACGCCTTGAACGGAAGCGCGAGCACCGCGTTCTCCGCCTTCCCTTTGATGCGCGCCCACATCACCCGTCCCTGCTCCGTGCTGTCGCTGCCCGCGCCGGAGACGAAGACGAACGTCATCCGCGGATTCATGCGCACGAGCACGGCCGCGGCCGCCACCGTGATGTCGTAGGTGATGCGCGTGTACTCCAGCTCAGTCTTGCCGACCGACGTGGCGCCGAGACACCAGAAGCAGGCGTCGTAACCGGAGAGCCGGCCGGCAGCGCTCGTGAAGTCGAAGAAATCGGCGTGGACGAGCTCGCGCAGCTTGGGATGCTGCTCGCCGCTCGGCTTTCGCACGACGGAGAGCACCTCGGTGACGTCGGGCGCGAGGAGGCATTCGCGCAGCACGCCGCCGCCGACCATTCCGGTGCCGCCGAAGAGAATGACTTTCAAAGCGTCTTCCGTCAGCTCTTCGCCAGCCGCTCGAACCGCGCGTTCCCCTTGAGCGGGCGGAACACCGGCTCGAGCCGCAGCCACGCCGGCGTGAGATCGGAGTAGTTCGTCGTCATCAGCGGCTCGATGATGTCGAGCGCGCGATCGTAGGCGCCCGATTGAATGAGCACGCGGGCCGCCTGATAGCGCACATACGGTCCCGTGCTCGCATCGAGCGCGGTCTCGCGCATCTTGAGTGCGCGCTCGGCCTCGTCGATCGCTTCAGCCTTGCGGCCCATGAGGGCGAGCGACCGTCCGCGGAGCTCGTGCAGCTGGGCATCGGCGGGATAGCTCGCCAGCTGCGCTTCGGCGACGACACGCGCGCTGTCACCGTAAGCACGGCCTCTCGCCGAATCGCCGAGCAGGTTCCATGTCGCGCCCACCTTGAGCGCCCACTGTTGGCGATTGTTCCGGAAGTTCGCCGGGGTCATCATGGTGATCCGGCGTTGCAGCGGCTCGTCGAGCACCCACTGCATCTCCTGGAACAACGCGAAGTACGCGGCGAGCTCGGTGGAGTCGGCCGTCGCGAGCGATTCGTGAACGACAGCCTTCGCTCCGGCGAGATCGCCCATCGATACGCGGTTGATCGCACGGTCCTCGGTGAACGAGATGTTCCCCGGCGACAGCGCGAGCGCCTTGCCGTGGTACTCGTCGCTCTCCGCGAAGCGGCGCACGGCGTGGAGAATGCGGCCGACGCCGTTCGCGGCGCTCGCGTTGCGCGGATCGAGCGCGTAGGCGCGCTTCGCGTTCTCGACGGCGGCATCCCAACGCGAGAGCAGTGCGTTCATCGTCGATGCCGTCACCAGCACATCGACATCGTTCGGCGTGCGAAGCAGCGCGGTGTCGAGTTGGGCGAGCGACGCGGCGTAGTCCTTGATCACGGTCCTCAGGTAGCGCGAGTTCGTGCGCCGCACCTGCGGATTGTCGGGCTCGAGCCGCATCGCGCGCGCGACGGCGTCCTGCGCGCGATGCGCCAGCTCCTCGGTGGGATTGGCGTTGAACAGACTGACGGCGACCGAGCCGACGCGGCTCCACGCGAGCGCAAAACCCGTGTCGAGCGCGACGGCGCGGCTGTAGTGCGCATCGCCCTCGGCGAGTGACTTCCCATCGCTGCGCGCCATCGAGGCCGTCGCCTTCTCTCCGAGCAGGAATTCCTGGTACGCCTCGAGATTCCGCGTCGGCCGCTGATCGAGCTTCTGTTGCGTTTGCGACGCGAGCGTGATGTCGAGCGCCTGGGCGACCTTTGCCGCGATCTCGCTCTGCACCGTGAATACGTCGGACAGCACTGCGTCGAAGGGCTGCTGCCATTTGTTCGAGCCGTCCGATGCCTTGATCAGCTCGGGCGTCACCCGAACGCGACGCTGCCCGTCGGCGCCTCGCTCCCAGCGAATCGTGCCGGTGAGCAAATACTCCACGCCGAGCTCCTCACCGATCTGCGTGAGCGACTTCGCGGAGCTTCGATAGGCGT
>CBHWBX010000333.1:0-5282 GCA_966111935.1 uncultured Gemmatimonadaceae bacterium | reverse complement strand
CTTCCTTGTTGTCGCCGCGCGGCGGGTAGTAGTTGATGCGCACGACGTGCGAGAAATCCTTGTACAGATCCGGGTACTGCTCCGGCTGGAGGATCGTGTGCAGCACCGACAGCTTCGACTCTTCCTTCGTCTTGAACGACGCCGGATCGTCGAGCACTTCACCGTCGCGATTGCCGAGGATGTTCGTCGAGTACCAGCCCTCGAGGCCGAGCATGCGCGCCTTGAGGCCCGGCGCGATGACGGTCTTCATCCACGTCTGGCCGGTCTTGAAGTCCTTCCCGGAGATGGGCACGCCCTTCTCCTGGGCCAGCTGCTGGAGCGCCGGCGTGTCGACGGCGAGGTTCGGCGCGCCGTTGCAATACGGGACGCCTTCCATGATGCACGCCCAGGCGTAGAGCATCGACGGCGAGATCGCCTCGTCGTTCGCCTCCATCGCCTTCTCGAACTGCTGGATCGTCGCGTGCTGCGGGCCCGGCTTGATGAAGATCTCGGTCGACGCGCACCAGACGACGACGAGGCGATCGCACTTGTGCTTCGCCTTGAAGTCGCGGAGGTCCTGGCGCAGCTGCTCGGCGAGGTCGCGCTTCGTCTTGCCCTGCTTGACGTTCGTGCCGTTGATGCGCGTGACGTACTTGTTCTCGAACACCGCCGGCATTGGCTTGATCGCCGACAGGAAGTCCTTGATCGGCTCGAGGTCGCGATCTTCGAGCACGCCCGCCTTCTTCGCGGCGGTGTACGCGTCATCGGGGATCGGATCCCAGGCGCCGAAGACGATGTCGTCGAGCGACGCGAGCGGGACGAAGTCCTTGATCAGCGGCGTGCGATTGTCGGTCCGCTTGCCGAGCCGGATCGTCGCCATCTGGGTGAGCGAGCCGATGGGCTTCGAGTAGCCGCGGCGGACCGACTCGACGCCGGCCATGAACGTCGTCGCAACGGCGCCGAGGCCGGGGGTAAGAATGCCGAGCTTGCCGCTCGCAGGACGGATGTTGGGCGAAGCCACGAATTAGTCTCCTTGCGGTACTAAATAATGCTACGGACGCGTGCCGGTCTTGTTCTTGGGGCGACGGGTCCAGAAGCTCTTTTCGGTGGGAAGGGGTAACGGCGCTCGGGTCGCGCGATCGTTCGTCTGATCGTAGACGAATTTCATCCGCTGGACAACGGTGATCCAGGCCGTGAGGGTGAGAATGACAATGATCGCGCCGAGGACGATCCCGTTGAGCGCCAGCCCGAAGAAGGCTTGCGGCGCCGACAACAACACGACACGCTCCGGCCGCTGCATCATCCCGACCTTCGCGTCCATCCCGAGCGCTTCGGCGCGCGCCCGGATATATGACGTCATGTATGCGCCGATGAGACCGACCAGACAGACGGCCATCATCGGAACGTTGTGATGCTTCGGATTGAGCGCGTAGAACACGGCGAGGCCGCCGAGGACGGCGCCGTCGGCGACCCGGTCGAGGGTCGAATCGAGGAACGCCCCGAAGGTCGAGCTGCGGTTCGTCCGACGCGCCACGGTGCCGTCGAGCACATCGAACAGCGCCGTGATGCCGAGGAACCAGCCACCGGTCGAGATATGACCGGTCGCATAGATCACCCCGCCCGCAACGGTGCAGAGCGTCCCAAAGATGGTGATCGAGTTGGGGTGGACTCCGCGGCGGACGAGCCAATTCGCAACCGGATCGATGACCTTCAGGTATCCGTTTTTCAGCCAGTCCGGCAGAAGCTTCATGCGGCTCCGTGTGGGCAGGTCCTGCGGTCGCTCTGCTCCCTCAGGAGGACTGGAGCACGACGAATCGTTACGCATCGGTGGCAACGTCGCTACTCCGCTCGTAAAGGTAGCCCCATCACAGAGTTGTAGCAACACGCCAGCGCCGGCCACCCCGCGCCTGCCCCGCGATCAGGGGAGCGGAAAGACGTAATTGCCGCTCAGTGTCACGTTGTCGCGACTGTACGTCTTCACGCCGTCGATCGTCGTCGCCTCGAGGCGAACGGTCGATACCGGCGACACGCCCTGCAACGGCACGGACACGGTCGAACTGGCGTTGACCTGGCGAAGAAAGGTCCGCACACCGCCCTGGACGACATAGACGTTCACGCCCTGCGACAGCGTGTTGCGCACCTCGACGGTGAGCGAGCTCACTTGCGACGGCGCGGTGCGAACGTCGACCTGACGCGGACCGCACGCGGCCGTCGCGAGCACGGCGCCGAGCAGACCAGCCGAAACGAGTTTGCGAATGATCATTGGAAGTGTTGGCGAGTGATGCGGCCCCGTCGGTGCAAAACCTGTGCTTGCTTAGCGGTAGAGCCGGAAACGCTCGGCGTTCCGCAGGAATGCGGCAACGGCCGGCTCGGACCGTGACAGTGCAACGTCCGGATCGGTGCCGCTCATGATCGCCTCGCGCACCGCGGTGCTGCCGAAGCGCTCGTCGAACACGCGCGGGTTGAGGCCGAGCGAGTCGCGATGACGGCTCGCGACCGCCCAGAGGATCGCGGCGCTGATGCGCCCCGACGGCACGGCGTTGCGATCGACGACGTCGATGCGGATGCCCGGGATCCGGCGGTCGTTGAACTTGTTGTCCCCTGCCCCGTGCGGCGTGAACGAGTCGACGACGAAGCGCACGCCGGGCAGCTTGCGTCCGTTCAACGCCGACGCCACCGCCGGCGCGTCGAGCCACGATGCGCCGAAGCGCTGGAAGGCGTCACTCGTGCCGCGCCCCACGGAGAGCTTCGTGCCTTCGTACGGGACGAGCGACGGATAGATCAACGCGCTCGCGAGCGTCGGCAGATTCGGCGACGGACGCACCCACGGCAGCCCCGTCTCGTCGAACCACATCGCGCGGCGCCAGCCGGTCACCGGGATGACGTGCAATGGCGCGCCGATGTGCAGCACGTCATTGTAGAACAGCGCCATCTCCCCCATCGTCATTCCGTGACGCAGGGGAAAGGGGTATAATGCGTACGCTTTGCCCGCCCGCTGCGGCGTGGGATCGTTCGGATTGGCGAGCGCGGTATCGAGCATCGGCGGCGAGACGAACGTGCCGGTGATCGGGTTCGGCCGATCGAGCACGAGCAGCGGCAGATGATGACGAGCCGCGGCGCGCATGGTGTAGATCATCTCGCCGGTGTACGTCCACGTTCGGGTTCCGATGTCCTGGAGATCAAACACGATGGCGTCGATGTCGGTGAGCAAGCTGTCCGGCGGTCCAATCGTCCCGTTCGTATAGAGCGAATGCACCGGCAACCCGCTTCGCTCGTCGATCCCGCTGGCGACCTGCTCGTGGTCCTCGGTGCCCCGAATGCCATGCTCGGGCGAGAACAGCTTGACGAGCCGCACGCCGGCGCCCCGCGCCCGCGCGTCGCCGAGGAGGTCGATGTCCGACACGCCGCGCGCATCGACGCCCGTCTGATTCGTGAGCAGCGCGACGCGCTTGCCGCGCAGCAGCGCCAGACTATCCTCGACCAGCACCGTGATTCCCGGCCGCACCGCGGCGCTCGGCGCCGTGCCGAGCGATCCGCTCTGCGATCCCTGGCCCGCGCAGCCGAGCAGCGCGACCGCCATCCACGTCTTCACCACTCTCATTCGATGCATCTCGTTCGATCCTCGTTGACGTTCGCCACTGCGCTGCTCCTCGCGGCTTGCGGCCGCGCGACGCTGCACGAAGATGGCGGCTCCGTGGCGCTCGCATCAACTGCCTCTCCGGCGGCATCTTCGGCGAGCGATGCGGCGATCCGTGATTCGGTCAAGCGCATCCTCGACCGCGGGCTGCACGACAGCGCGTTCCCGGGCGCGATCGCCGTCGTCGGACGACGCTCGGGCATCATCGCCCAGTACGCCGTCGGCCACCTCGATTTCGCGCCGGGCAGCCCGGCGCCGGACGAGCATACGATGTGGGACATGGCGTCGCTCACGAAAGTCGTGGGCCTCACGAGCGGCCTGATGCAGCTCGTCGCCGAGAAGCGCATCGACCTCGACGCGCCCGTCCAGCGCTATCTCCCCGCGTGGACCGGACCGAACAAGGACAAGGTCCTGATCCGCCACCTGTCCACGCACACGTCGGGCCTTCCCGCGTTCAAGGCCTACGATCAGATCACGCACGATCCGGACAGCCTCGCGAAGCTGATGTTCGCGACGCCGCTCGACACGCTTCCCGGCGCGAAGATGGTCTACAGCGACATCGGCGCGTACATGCTCGGCCGGGTGCTCGAGCAGGTCAGCGGCCAGTCGCTCGATCAGTATCTGCACGATCACGTCTTCGAGCCGGCGGGCATGCACGAGACGATGTTCCGTCCCCCGTTCGCGCTCTTCCCGCGCATCGCGCCGACGGAGTACGACTCGACGCAGCGCCACCGACTGGTTCGCGGCATGGTCCACGACGAGCGCGCGTACTATCTGGGCGGCGTCTCCGCGCACGCGGGCCTGTTCAGCTCCGCGCACGACGTCGCACGCTTCTGTCAAATGATGCTCAACGGCGGCACGATCGACGGGAAGACCGTGATCCCGGCGTCGGCGATCGCGCTGTTCACGAAGCGGCAGGTCGCCGACCGCGCGCTCGGCTGGCAGAAGCCGGACGGATCGAACTCCGCCGGGCACAAGATGCCCGAGGAGGCGTATGGCCACACCGGCTTCACCGGGACGTCGATCTGGATCGATCCGAAGGACGACGTCTTCGTCGTGCTGCTCACGAATCGCGTCAACCCGACGCGCAACAACAACCGCATCGGCCGCGTGCGCACGCAGCTCGCCGATGCCGTGATGACGGAACTCCCGTCGGCGAAGGCGAGGTAGCATGCATCTCACGTTGATCGACTGGGCGATCGTCGCCGGCTATTTCCTGCTGTCGGCCGGCATCGGCTTCGCCTTCACGAAGCGCGGCGGCGAGAGCCTGACCGAATACTTCATCAGCGGACGCGCGGTGCCCTGGTGGCTCGCCGGCGCGTCGATGGTCGCGACGACGTTCGCGGCCGACACGCCGCTCGTCGTCACCGGGCTCGTGTCGTCGCACGGCGTCGCCGGCAACTGGCTGTGGTGGAACATGCTGATGAGCGGCATGCTCACGGTGTTCTTCTTCGCGCGGCTCTGGCGGCGCGCGAACGTGATGACCGACGTCGAGTTCGCCGAAGTGCGGTACAGCGGCAAGCCCGCGGCGGCGCTGCGCGTCTTCCGCGCACTCTACCTCGCGATCCCGATCAACCTGATCATCCTCGGCTGGGTGACGCGGGCGATGTTCAAGATCCTCACGATCTCGCTCGGCCTGCAGCCGGTGCAGCTGTTCGGCACGACG
>CBHWBX010000332.1:0-5298 GCA_966111935.1 uncultured Gemmatimonadaceae bacterium | reverse complement strand
CGGCGCAGCGGAAGAACCGCGGCTGGTCGGGGGGGATCGTCGCCAATGGGAACTGCTCGGCGATCGTGACGTCGTTGCCCCTGGCGCCGATTCATCAGCGTTTTGGTATTACAAAACTGGTAGTGGCGACGATGCAGGCGATCTCCGGAGCCGGCTATCCTGGCGTGGCGTCGCTCGACATCCTGGGCAACGTCGTCCCGTACATCGGCGACGAGGAGCCGAAGATCGAACAGGAAGTCGGCAAGTTCCTCGGCACGTCGAACGGCGCGACGGTCACCAGCGCGGCGTTCCCGGTGAGCGCGCACGCGAACCGCGTCCCCGTCGAGCACGGCCACACGGTGGTCATGTCGATCGAGCTGAGCGACAAGGCCGACGCCGCCGCGGTGCGGCAGGCGATCATCGATTGGCGCGGTGCCGAAGAGGCGCGCGGCCTCCCGACGTCGCCCGAGCGTCCGCTCGTCGTCACCGATCAGCCGGACCACCCGCAGCCGCGCCGCCAGGTCGACATGGGGGGCGGCATGACCGTCGTCGTCGGCCGGATCCGTCCCGATCCGATCTTCGACGTCAAGCTCGTGGCGATGGGACACAACGTCGTGCGCGGTGCGGCTGGCGCGTCGGTCCTCAACGCCGAGCTCATGGTCCATCGCGGGTTGCTCGGCTCGTGATCGTCCTCAAGTTCGGTGGCACATCCGTCGGCGACGCCGTGGCGATCGCGCGAACCGGACGCATCGTCGCCACGAGAGCCGATCAGGGAGCAATCGTCGTCGTGTCGGCGCTGGCCGGCGTGACGAACGCGCTCATCGGCGTGGCGGAGCAGGCAGCGAAGGGTCATCTCATCGGCGCGCTGCGCGGCATCGAGGGACTGCGCGAGCGGCACCTACAGCAGGCCGAGCTGCTGCTCGGCAGCGGCGACGCCTGCGCGGAAACGTGCGAGGAGATCAGCGCGATGATCGACGAGCTCGCGCACCTCGCCGAGGCGCTCGCGACGCTCGGCGATCTCACGCCGCGCAGCCTCGACGCGATCTCCGCCTACGGCGAGAAGATGTCGTCGATCATCTGCGTGCCGGCGTTCCGCCTGCAGGGTGTGCCGGCGGTGCACGTCGACTCCTGTCAGGTGATGATCACCGACAGCCAGTTCAGCAAAGCGGAGCCGCAGCCGGACGCGATCGCCGAGGCGTGCCGCGCGAACGTGATCCCGCTCGTGCGCGAGGGGAAGGTGCCGGTGATGGGCGGCTTCATCGGCTCGGCGAAGGGGACGGGCATCACGACGACGCTCGGACGCGGCGGCAGCGACTACAGCGCGTCGCTCTTCGGCGCCGCGGTGCAGGCCAAAGCGATCGAGATCTGGACCGACGTCGACGGCATGCTCACCGCCGATCCGCGCGTCGTTCCGAACGCGCAGCTCATCGATCAGATCGCGTTCGACGAAGCGTCCGAGCTCGCGTCGTTCGGCGCGAAGGTTCTGCATCCGAACACGATCGCTCCCGCGGTGCGCCTCGGCATTCCCGTGTACGTGCTGAACTCGAAGCGTCCCGAAGGGAAGGGCACGAAGATCACCTTCGAGGCGCCGAAGCGGGCCGTGAGCGCGATCGCCGGCAAGAACAAGATCTCGCTCGTGAAGGTCGGCTCGCCACGGATGTTGCTCACCGAAGGCTTCCTCCGCTCGCTGTTCGAGATCTTCGAGCGCCACCGCACCTCGGTCGACGTCGTCGCGACGTCGGAAGTCTCCGTCTCGCTCACCGTCGACGACGCGACGCAGCTCGAGGCGATCGTCTCCGACCTCCGCGCGCTCGGCGACGTCTCCGTCGAGCGCAATCGAGGCATCGTCGCGGTGGTCGGCGGTGCGATCGCCGAGGGCGGCGGCGCGATGGCCCGCGCACTCGGCGCGATCGGCGATACGCGTGTGCACATGCTCTCGCTCAGCGCCACGGGCATCAACCTCACGCTCGTCGTCGACGACGAGCAAGTGAAGCCGGCGATGCAGCGGCTGCACGCCGCATTCTTCGACAAGGCCGGCACATGACGAAGCGTCTCGCGCTCGTCGGCATGGGCAAGATGGGCCATGCGATCGCCGATCTCGCGCCGTCGCGGGGCTGGGAAGTCGTCGCGCGCCTCGACGAAGCCGAGGTGCGGCGTGGCATCACCCGCGAATCGCTCAATGGAGCGGATGTGGCCGTGGAGTTCAGCGTGCCCGACGCCGCGCCGTCGAACATTCGCGCGATCGTCGAGGCCGGCTGTCCCGTCGTGGTCGGCACCACCGGCTGGTACGCGCACTACGACGAGATCAAGCAGCTCGTCGCCGCGAAGAACGGCGCACTTCTCACGGCGACGAACTTCTCGCTCGGCGTGAACATCTTCGAGCGCGTGGTCGCGTACGCGGCAAAGCTGCTCGCCGCGGCGCCCGGCTTCGAGGCCGCGCTCGTCGAGACGCATCACTCGGCGAAGAAGGACGCGCCGTCGGGTACGGCGATCACGCTCGGCAAGGCAGCGTCCGCATCGTGGGGAAAGGAGATTCCCACGACGAGCGTGCGCGTCGGCTCGGTGCCGGGCACCCACGAGTTCATCTTCGACGCGCCGTTCGAGCAGATCCACCTCGAGCACATCGCCCGCGACCGCCGCGTCTTCGCCGAAGGCGCGCTCGTTGCCGCCGGTTGGTTGATCGGCAAGCACGGCATCTACTCCATGCAGGACGTCCTGAACGCCAATGGCTGACCTACTCAAAGGCTGCGGCACCGCCCTCGTCACCCCCTTCAAGACCGATGGCTCGCTCGACGAGAAGGCGCTGCGCGCGCTCGTCGACTGGCAGATCGACGAAGGGATTCATTTCCTCGTGCCCTGCGGCAGCACCGGTGAAGCCGCGACGATGACGCTCGAGGAGCACAAGCGCGTCGTCGCGATCACGATCGAGCAGGCGAAGGGCCGGGTGCCGATCGTCGCCGGCGCGGGAAGCAACGACACCCGGAAGGCGATCGCGCTGTCGAAGGAGATGCAGGCGCTGGGCGCCACGCATCTGCTCCATACGTCGCCGATGTACAACAAGCCGCCGCAGCGCGGCATCGTCGCGCACTACAAGGCGATCGCCGAAGCGGTGTCGCTCCCGATCGTCGTCTACAACGTGCCGGGACGCACGGGCAGCAACATCGAAGCGAAGACGACGCTCGAGATGTCGAAGATCAAGGGCATCACCGCGGTGAAGGAGGCGTCGGGCAGTCTCTCGCAGATCGCCGACATCATTCGCGGCCGCGACGCGAAGAGCTTCTCCGTGCTCTCCGGCGACGACGAGATCACGCTGCCCGTGATGGCGCTCGGCGGCGACGGCATCGTATCGGTGGTCTCGAACGCGACGCCGCGGCTCATGGCGCAGCTCGCCGAGAAGATGGCCGCCGGCGACATCGCCGCGGCCGAAGAGATCCACTACAAGCTCCTGCCGTTCATGCGCGCGGCGTTCATCGAGTCGAACCCGATGCCGGTGAAGGCGGGGCTCGCGATGATGGGGAAGATCGAGAACGTGCTGCGCCTGCCGCTCGTGCCGCTCGCCGATGCGCACGCCGATACGGTGAAGAGCGCGTTGAAGCACGCGGGGGCGCTCTGATGGCCGCGTCGGATCTCGCGAAGCAGGTCGAGGAATACGCGTCGATTCCGGCGGGCGAGGCGCTGCCGGTCGACAGCGAAGCCGTCGTCAATGAGCTGCTCGAAGCGCTCGAGCGCGGCGAGCTCCGCTCGGCCGAGCGCGGCGCGGACAACGTCTGGCGCGCCAACGCGTGGGTGAAGCGCGGCATCCTGCTCGGCTTCCGCGTCGGCAAGCTCGTCGAGTTCGGCCCGGGCGACGGTCTCTCGTTCGTCGACAAGCACACGTATCCGATCCGTCGGTTTTCCGTCGAGCAGAACGTGCGTGTGGTGCCAGGCGGCTCCTCGGTGCGTCGCGGCGCGTACGTGGCACCGAGCGTCGTCTGCATGCCGCCGATGTACATCAACGTCGGCGCGTACGTCGATGCCGGCACGATGGTCGACTCGCATGCGCTCGTCGGCTCGTGCGCGCAAATCGGCAAGCGCGTGCACATCAGCGCCGCGGCGCAGATCGGCGGCGTGCTCGAGCCGGTGAACGCCGCGCCCGTCGTGATCGAAGACGACGTGCTCGTCGGCGGCAATACCGGCGTCTATGAAGGGACCATCGTGCGCGCGCGCGCCGTGCTCGCCGCGGGCGTCATCCTCACGCGCGGCACGCCGGTGTTCGATCTCGTGCGCGAGACGGTGTACAAGGGCAGCGCCGACGCGCCGCTCGAGATTCCGGAAGGGGCGGTCGTCGTGCCGGGCACGCGCGCGATCAAGGACGGCTGGGGCGCCGAGCAGCAGCTCGGCATTCAGGCGCCGGTGATCGTGAAGTACCGCGACGAGAAGACCGATCTCGCGACGGCGCTCGAGGGCTGGCTCAGATGAACATCGCCGGGACGCTGCGCGTTCCAGGCGACAAGTCGATCTCGCACCGCTCGCTGATCCTCGGTGCGCTCGCCGAAGGTGAGTCGCGCGTCACCGGGATCCTCGAGTCGGCGGACGTGCACTCGACCGCGGGCATTCTGCGCGCGCTCGGCGTCGGTATTCCAGAGCTCTCATCGGACTTCGTGATCCGCGGGGTCGGACGGCGCGGCTTGCGCCAGCCCTCCACGGATCTCGACGCCGGCAACAGCGGGACGACGACGCGGCTCATGGCCGGCGTCGTCGCCGCGCTGCCGATCACGGCGACGTTCATCGGCGATCAGAGCCTCAGCCGCCGCCCGATGCGTCGCGTTGCGAAGCCGCTCGAGGCGATGGGCGCGCGCTTCGAGCTGCCGTCGCACGGCGGCCTGCCGATGACCATCCATGGCGGCACGCTGCACGATCTCGAGTGGACGACCGAAGCGGCGAGCGCGCAGATCAAGAGCGCGATTCTCCTCGCCGCCCTCACCGCGGGCGTTCGCGCGCGTGTGACCGAACCGGTGAAGAGCCGCGATCACACCGAGCGGATGCTCGCCGCGCGCGGGGCGGCGATCCGTGTCGATGGACTGACCGTCGAATTGCATGCGCCGAGCGAATTGCGCGCCCTCGACACCGACGTCCCGGGAGATCCGTCTTCGGCGGCGTTTTTCGCCGGCCTGGCGGCGATCGCCAATGAAGGTCATCTCCGTCTCGAGCGCGTCTGCGTCAACGACACGCGCACGGGCTTTTTCCAGCGGCTCGCCGTGATGGGTGTATCGATCGTCGAGGAGCGTCGCCGGGAGGAGGGCGGGGAATGGGTCGCCGACCTGATCGTCTCGCCCGGCC
>CBHWBX010000331.1:0-5305 GCA_966111935.1 uncultured Gemmatimonadaceae bacterium | reverse complement strand
GCTCTTCGCGAGATCCGAGAATGCTCGTGACCGACGCGGGCCAGAGCGCGACCGTGCTCGTGGCATTCGCGACGATCGGCGAGATGCCGAGGCCGACGAGCGCCGGAAAGGTGAGCAGCGTTCCGCCGCCGGCGATCGCGTTCATCGCGCCGGACAGTGCCGAGATCAGAACGATTGTGAGGAGCTGGAGCGGGTGGGGCAGAGGCATCACCCGAAAGCTAGCTGGTCCGTGATCCCACGCAGCTTGTCCGGATTCATGACGCGATAAAGATCCGTCATGCGGTCACCGTCGCCGCGGCAGAAGGTCAGCGCGTAGAGGGCGTCGCCGACGTACGCGGCGAGCGCCGGCTCGCCGTTGACCGTCGCGATCGCGTAGCGGAAGGGGTGCGCGTACTTCTGTTCGATCCCGATGAGCATGCGGGCGATGCGCTCCGCGCCGACGATGATTCGGCGGGCCGCGGTCGCCTTGCCGCCGCCGTCGGCCGTCCACGTCGCATCGGCCGCGAGCACCGCCATCATCTCCTCGCGATCATCGGTCTCGAGCGCACGCAGGAATCGATGGAAGAGACGCTCCTTCACGTCTGGCGCGACATCGAAGCGCGCGCGGTCGGCGCGGACCCGCTCGCGCGCGCGGTGCACCGTCTGCCGCACCGCTGCGGGTGTTTTGTCGAGCGTGCGCGCGATGTCGCCATAGTCGGCGTCGAACACTTCGCGCAGCAGGAACGCCGCGCGCTCGTCGGGCGCGAGCCGCTCGAGCAGGACGAGAAACGCCATCGACAGATCCGACGCCAGCTCGGCGCTCCGGTCGGGCGCGTAGCGCTCGTCGGCGATCGGCTCGGGGAGCCATGGACCGGGATACGCCGCACGCTCGACGTTGGCGTGGCGCAGGCGATCGATCGCCAGACGCGTCACGACGGACACGAGCCACGCTTCGGCGTCGCGGATCGTCGCCGGATCGGCGCGCTGCCAGCGCAGGAGCGCGTCCTGGACGACGTCCTCGGCGTCCTGTGGAACGCCGAGCATGCGATACGCGAGCCCGAACAGCCGAGGCCGGAGTTGCTCGACGGAAGTGGTCACCATGGAAGGATAGACGGACGACGGTACGGCGTGTGACACTGTCACAACGGCGCGCGCCGCCCGTCTTCGCTCGCATGGAGAAACCCATGACTCATCGAATCTTATTTACGGGCGCCACCGGCGTCATCGGCCGGTTGGCCGTTCCAATGCTCGTGCGACTCGGCCATCAGGTCACCGCCCTCGGACGGAACCCGGAGCGACTCGGTGCGCTCCGCACGGCCGGTGCCGACACCCTCACGATCGATCTGCTCGACCGCGACGCGATTCGCGCGGCGCTGGCGGGACACGACGTGATCGTGAACCTGGCGACGCACCTGCCGTCATCGCTGCCGAAGATGTCGCTGCCCTGGGCTTGGCGGGAGAACGACCATGTACGACGGGACGGATCGGCGCTGCTCGTCGACGTCGCGATCGATCGAGGCATTCGACGGTTCATCCAGGAGTCGTTCGCCCCCATGTATGACGGTGGCGGAACGCGCTGGATCGACGAGAGCTGGCCGGTGCGCCCGGCGCGATACAATCGCTCGACGCTCGACGCCGAGCATTCGGCGCAGCGGATGACCGACGCCGGCGGTGCCGGCATCGTGCTTCGCTTTGCCGGGTTCTATGGGCCGGATCCAATGCTCCGCGACATGTTGAGTGTCGTCCGACGCGGATGGTGTCCCCTGCCTGGCGATCGATCGGCATACTGGTCGTCGGTCTCGCACGAGGACGCGGCGCGGGCCGTCGTCGCCTGCATCAACGCCGATGCAGGGATCTACAATGTCTGCGATGACCGTCCGCTCACGCGTCGCGAATGGGCTGACGCCGCGGCACAGGCCATCGGCGTACGGTCACCGCGGCTCATGCCGATCTGGCTCACGCGACTCGGCGGCTCGCTGATGGAGCTCATGTCACGCTCACAGCGCATGAGCAACGCGAAGCTCAAGCGCGAGACGGGGTGGGTGCCGCTCCATTCGGACGCCGCGCAGGGCCTGCGTGATGCTGCCGCCAAGCTGGGCGTGACGCCGAGTTGACTCAGCGCAGCTCGCGCAGCCAGATGTTGCGGAAGCTGATCGGCGGGCTTGGATCGCCATGCGCCTGGAGCAGAATCGGCGCGGCGCCGTGCGCACGATACTCGGGTAGGCCGGTGTTCTTCGTCACGCCTTTCAGTGCGACGTGATTCTGTACGAGCACGCCGTTCTGGAAGGCGGTGACGTACGCGGGGGAAGCGAGCGAGCCGTCCGGCTTGAACGACGGTGCGGTCCAGATGACTTCGTACGTCTGCCACTCGCCCGGTTTGCGCATCGCGTTCACGAGCGGCGCGTACTGTTTATAGACCGACGCTGCCATCCCGTTTACGTAGGTCGGATTGTCATACGAGTCGACGATCTGGAGCTCGTAGCCGCCGTTCGGTGTGATGGCGAGGAAGACGCCGCTGTTTCCACGCTCCTGTCCCGTGCCGGTGACGTTCGCCGGCACGCGCCACTCGAGATGGAGCTGATAGCTTGCGAACGACTGCTTCGTGCGAATGTCGCCGGCGGATTTCACGACGGTCACCACGCCGTCGCCGACGCTCCACTGCGCGGGCGAGCCGTCCCGGTCGGAGACCCATGCGTCGAGGTTGCGCCCGTCGAACAGCACGACGGCGTCCGACGGCGGCGCATCGTCGGTGCGGCCCGGTGTGACGACGCGCGGCACGGGCGTCCAGACTTCAGTGTCCTGCGGCTTCATCGGCTTGGCGGGGTTCTGTGCGAGTGCCGCCGATGCGAGCAGGAGGAGTGCCGTGGTGGCGCGGAGCATGACGGAATCACTCTCGGGTGCCAAGGGGTCCTTCGCTGCGCTCAGGATGACAGCTATGCGGGTTGCGGGGCACCCTTCACCTCGCGCAGGACGCTCGTCGTGAGATTGAAGACGTGCGCGGCTTCGCGCGGGTCGTACACGATGAGCGGCGCTTCGCGCGGCGAGCGATTGCGCAGCGCGTAGCCCATCAGCGCATTCGCCTGACGTTCGGCGGCGCCGTCGGGCCAGGCGGAGACGCGCGAGAACAGCGCGTTGAGCGGCGGGTGCGGCCCGGGATCGTCGAGCCCCGTGGCGACCATCGCGACGACCGTGTTGCAGAGGAAATTGCAGTCGAAGCCGAGCGGCGAGTATTCGCGCGTCGTCGGCTGAAGCGGCGCGAAGTCGTCGAGCAGCTGGTCGCGATTCGCGATCAGCCGGTCGCGCGCCTCGGCGTGCTCGTCGCGCAGGATGCGGAGCCACTCGGGCGTGCGTGCGACGGCAAACCAGGGATCGGCCGAAACCGCGTTGACGATTGCTTCGGCGAGCGGACGCCGCTCGTCGGCGGTTGCGCCGCAGGCGGAGAGCTCGTCGTAGTCGCGCAGCAGCATCAACAACGCGTAGGCGACGAACGGATAGTCGACGATGTTGTCGTCGCGCATGCGCGAGACGTCGCGTCCGTACATGAAGCGCATGCCCCAGCGCAGATGGCCGCCGAGCACCGCGGCGCAGGCCGCGGCCATCCGTGACCGATGACCGTCGCGCAGCACGTCGAAGCTCTGCACGACCGTCTCGTACGCGTGCTCTTCGGGGTGGTAGTGCGAGACCGACATGAGGAGCAGCGTCTCCACGTCGGCGACGAAGTGTCGGCCGCTGCTGTTCCGTTCCTGGAGCGCCACGAGCAGGCGTCCGGCGCGGTCGAGATTCTCGTTCGGATCACCGTCGTCCCATGCGCGCGCGACGATGACGCCGAGCACGGCGAGGAAGTAATGATCGAGCAGGACGGCGAGCGCGCCACGACGCCGCTCGTCGGTGACGCGATCGAGTGCGCAGCGATCGAGCATGAGCACCGGCGTGATCTCGTCGGCGAAGCGATGCGCGACATAGTCCCAGCTCTCGAGCACGTGCAGCCCCGCGCGTCGCAATCGTGTGTCGAAGCTCTGGACGATGCGGTGCAGGCGGAGCGGATCGCCGGTGGTCGGGAAGATGTGCGACCGCATGGCGGATCGCAGGCGATCGCAGGCGCGCGGGAAATCATCGCTCGACTCGAGTGCATCGAGGATGCGCGGCCGCGCACCGTGCGCGAGCGCCTCTTCGAGAAGCTCGCACGCGTCGCCATAGGTGATCTCCGTCCTCTGGCGCTGACTGCGCTTGGACATCCGATAACCTGGGGAGTGGGTGCGCTATTATAGAGTCCTACTCACCCCCGCGCGAGGGGCACCATCCCGGGCGTTCAGGACTGTTCGATGGGAGCGGGCCAGAGCCAGGCCGCACCGCGCACGCCGCTCGAATCGCCGTGCCGGTTCTTGACGATCGGCGTGACGACCGAATCGGAGAACACGTAGCGCGGGAGCAACGCGCTCACCGACTCGGCGAGCTGCGGGACGTTCGACATTCCGCCCCCGAGCACGATCACGTCGGGGTCGAGGATGTCGATGACGACGGCGAGACTCCGCGCGAAGCGGTCGTGATAGCGGTGCAGCGCATCGGCCGCGTCCCGGTCGCCCGCGGCCGCGGCCGCGGCAATCTCGGTGCCGATGAGCTTACGTCCCGTCGCGCGCTCGAAGTCCTGCGAGAAGCCTGGCCCGGAGAGGAAGGTCTCGACACAACCGTCGCGCCCACAGTAGCAGCGCGGGCCGGGGTATTCGTCGGGACGCATCCACGGCAGGGGCATGTGTCCCCATTCGCCGGCGACGAGATTCGCCCCGTCGATGACCCGTCGATCGACGACGATCCCGCCGCCGACGCCGGTGCCGATGATGACGCCGAACACGACCCCGTATCCTGCCCCCGCGCCGTCGGCCGCCTCGGAGATCGCGAAGCAGTTCGCGTCGTTCGTCGCGCGCACGGGCCGGCCGAGGCGACTTTCGAGATCTCTAATGAGCGGCCGGCCGATGAGCCAGACGGAGTTGGCGTTCTTGACGAGCCCCGTCTGTGGGCTCACGGCGCCCGGGATTCCTATCCCGACCGGCCCGCGCCGTCCCGTCTCGCGCTCGAGATCCGCCACGAGCCCCGCGATCGCGTCGAGCGTCCCGTCGTACGACCGCGGCGTCGGCACACGCTTGCGCGCGATGACGTCCCCGCGCTCGTCGAGACAGACGGCTTCGATCTTGGTACCGCCGAGGTCGATGCCGAAACGGGATTGGGTGGGCATGGGGTGAAGGCTAAGAGCTTGCGCTTCGCGCGGGGAGAGCCGGCGTTTGGCCGGCGGGCAGAGCCTCACTGCGTTCGGCGGGGAGATCGCGAGCCT
>CBHWBX010000330.1:0-5311 GCA_966111935.1 uncultured Gemmatimonadaceae bacterium | reverse complement strand
GACGTGGCGACGCCAGTGGCGTTGATTGCCTCGGGCGGGGCGCGGTGGGTGGGGGGGGGCGCACCCTCGTCATCGCTACCCGCAAGGGTGCCAGCGTGTGGGCGCGCCGCGCCCCAAGGCCCCGTTTCTTCCGCGGCGATCTCGAGGATCTCCTCGGCGACCAAGGGGTCCTTCGCTTCGCTCAGGATGACAGCAGAGTCCTGATTTTCGCTCGAGGCAACCACGCTCGACGCGCCGACTGGCTCGCGGACGATCGAGAGGCCGCCCTTCGGCGACGGATCGGGGAGCGTCGCCGGCTGGGGGGGCGTGACGTTCGACGCGCGGCGGGCGAGATAGGCGAGGGTGAAGCAGGAGAGCCAGATGCCGACGCCCGTCGCTTCGTGCAGCGACCGCAGGACCGGCGGCAGATGGAAGAGCACCATCGCCGACGCGACGACGAGCTGCAGGAGCACCATGCCGAGCGCGACGTGGGCGGCCTTGAAGACCACCGGCGCTTCCTCGGCGCGGCGCTTCCGGACCATCATCACGACGCCGATCAGGTGCAGCACGAGCAGCACGGCGAGCGTGCGGTGGGTGATCTGGACGTGGACGCCCGCCGTCGCGACGCTCGGATTCGGGCCGCACAGCGGGACGGTCGTGCAGCCGACCGCGGCACCCGGATACTTGGCCGTGAGCCCGCCGAGGGCGACGGCGAAGATCGCGAGACCGGCCGCGGCGAAGCCGGAGCGGCGCGCGCGCTGGGTGCCGCGCTGGACGAGCGAGCTCGCGCCGCCGAGGGCGCCGGAGCGAATCGCGGTGGTGGCGACCATCGCGAGGAGGGTCATCGCGACGAGCCAGTGCGCGACCGTCGCCCAGGGCGCGTTGCCCATCTTCACCGTGACACCACCGAGGATCGCGGCGCTGAACACCGCCGCGACCGCGCCGAACGCGGAGCGCATCGCGCCGCCCTTGCCGCCGATGCCGGCGACCCGGCGATTGCGCCAGGCGACGAGCGCCATCGAAAGGACGGTGAGCGTGAGGATCGACGCGAGGTAACGATGGCTGACTTCGACGATCAGGTCCGGCCGGTTGAACGGCGGGAACCAGTAGCCGTAGCACTTCGGCCAGTGATCGCCGCAGCCCATGCCGGAGCCGGAGATGCGGACGATCGCACCGAAGACCAGGTGCAGGCAGGCAACGACGAGCGCGGCGATGGAGAGCCGGCGGGTGGCGTTCATCGCATTGCTCTCCATGTGAAGACGAGCACGGCCGCGAGGGCGAAGCCTGGGATAATGGCCCAGGCAACCTCAGTGGCTCGACGCGAGGTCGATGCTGGCGCGCCGGTGGCGCTCGAGCTCGCAGAGGAGGGAGACTTCAGAACCGAATGAAGGATTGCCACCTGGGCAATCGCGCAGCACGCGACGCTGATCCAGAAGATCGCGTCGGCGAGTCGGAAAGACATTGTACGGATGGGCTAAGTAAGGCACATGCAATTTACCTTCAGTAACCCGTTGCCGCAGCCTCCTCGCCGATCTTCGTGCCGTTGCGGTAGGTATTCGGACAGAGCGGATGGGTATAGATCGACGCTCCGTCGGTCTTCGAGTACTGGATGTCGTCGGCGGCGGGTCCCTTCGCCGGGTCGAGTGCGGCCATGTGCCGGATGCGTTTCGCGATCTCGTGGTCGGCGCAGGGGGTGTCGCCGCTGATGCCGAGCCCGCCGACGATGTGGCCGTTCTTGTAGAGCGGAACGCCGCCGCCGAAGGCGATCGCGCCGCCGCAGATGCGAAGTGTCGTGTTCGGGTCGAGACACTGCGGGTTGAATGGCGCCGGCTGCGAGACGCCCCAGAGCGAGTGGCCGGGCTGCGTCAGCGTGTACAGTCGCGCGGTCGAGAGCGCGGCGGTGTCGGTGCTGAAGCCGTTCGCGGTGAACGCCTTGGCCATCGAGATCGCGCGGCTGCCTGGCCAGTAGCCGCCGGTCGAATCGCTGGGCGGAACGACGACGCAGATCTCGCCGTTGCGATTCACGATGGCCGCCCACTCGGCCTTGCCATGAAAGAGCCCGCCCGCTTCGCCGGAGTCGGGGGCGGCCTTGAGGAACTTCGCCACCTGATCGGCGGCGGGGAGCGCTGAACATCCGGCGGTGCCGACCTGCCGGGGGGATTTCGCGTTCACCGTGTCCAGCGAGCCGCGCTCATTGTTCGATCGGCCGCAGGCAGCCAGTGCGGCCGCAGCGAGGAGCGCGAGGGCGATCTTACGCATTTCCGAGTTCTCCGTACGTGGTCCGGGCGGGGGACAGGCAACAATCCGGCCGACGGAGATCTCACGCCCCGACTTCCCTGTTCGGCGTGCGGAGTCGTAGCATTACGGGATGATCGATCCCGCCCCTCCTCGCGCGACTGCGCCCGCGACCGTACACACGCCGATGTCCGATCGAACTGACGGCAGCACGCCGCGCGGTGAGCTGCCGCGCAAACTCGGATTGTGGAGCGCGGTGGCCGTCGTCGCCGGCATCACGATCGGCTCCGGCATCTTCCGCACGCCCGCCGGCGTGGCGAACCGCCTTCCGGGTCCGCTGCCGATCTTTCTCGTGTGGATCGCCGGCGGCATCACGGCGCTGTGCGGCGCGCTGACACTCGCCGAAGTCGCCGGAGCATTCCCGGAGACGGGCGGCATCTACGTCTTCATTCGCCGCGGCTTCGGGAAGCTCCCCGCATTCCTCTTCGGCTGGGCCGAGCTGGCGATCATTCGCGCCGCGGCGGTCGGCGCGATCGCGACGACCTTCGCCGAATACTTTCTGCGGGTGCTCGGCTACGATCCGGGCGTCGCGCCGTACGACAACTGGGTGCACTACGTCGCCGCGGTGGCGATCGCGGTGATCTCGATCCTCAACTACATCGGTGTGCGATGGGGATCGCTGATCCAGAACGTGACGACCGTCGCGAAGTATTTCGGCCTGTTGTTCATCATTCTCGTCGCGCTCGCGGTCGGACTGCCGAAGACGGGCGGTCACTTCACCCCGGCGATGCCTCCGGGCAGCTTCTCGATCGCGCCGTTCGGTCTCGCGCTCGTGTCGGTGCTGTGGGCGTACGACGGCTGGGCGGATCTCGCGTTCATCTCGGGTGAGGTGAAGAATCCGGGCTACACGCTGCCGCGCGCGCTGATCTGGGGCACGGTGGCGGTGATCGTGATCTACCTGCTCGCGAACATCGGCTACCTCGGCGTGATGCCGGTCGAGGAGATGCGCCACTCGAAGCTCGTCGCCGCCGACGTCGCATCGAAGCTGATCGGCCCCGCGGGGGTGACGTTCGTCGCGATCACGGTGATGCTCTCGACGCTCGGCACGCTCAACGGCTCGATCCTCACGAACCCGCGCGTCTTCTTCGCGATGGCCGCCGACGGTCTGCTGTTCAAGCAGGTCGCGGGAGTGCACAAGAAGTACGAGACGCCCTACGTGGCGATCACGCTCACCGCGGTGCTCGGGATCATCTTCGTGATGCTGCGGACGTTCGAGCAGCTCGCCGACACGTTCGTGACGGCGATCCTCCCCTTCTACGCCCTCGGCGTCGCGTCGATCTTCGTCTTCCGCAAGCGCGGCGGCGCCGAGTACAAGCCGACGTTCCGCACACCGCTCTATCCGCTGACGCCGATCGTGTTCGTGCTGGCGACGGCGTATCTGCTCGGGAATGCGATGATCGATCCGGGGAGCCGGTGGCCGACGCTGGCGATCTTTGGGGTGATACTGGCGGGGGTGCCGGTGTATTACCTGACGGTGGGGCGGAAGAGATAGGGCGCTTCGCGCGGAGGGGCCGACGAGCGTTGCTCGTCGGCGGATGGGCGGCTTCGCCGCGGAGGGGCGCGCCTGGGGCGCGCGGATAAACGGCGAGGAAAAGGAAAGGGCGCCTCATGCGAGGCGCCCTTGATGTTTCCAGCGTCGCAGCGCGACGCCCATCCGCGGGCAACGCCCGCCCATCCGCAGACCGGCTTCGCCGGTCGCCCCGTCCGCGCGGCGCAGCCGCGCGAGGCTGTTAGAATATCCTCAAATTGATATACTTCTTCGGATTCGCCTTGAAGTCATTCAACAGCGAATCCAGCGACGCCACCGAGTGGCGGATGTCGCGGTAGAGCAGCGAGTCCGTCATCAGCTTGCCGAGCGTACCGTTGCCGTTCTGCGCCTGGGCGAGCAGGGAGCGGATCTGGGAGTTCGTCGAGTCGAGGCTCGCCGAGAGGCGGGCGGCGTTCGCGCTCGTCTGGCGCAGATTCGCGACGGTCGCTCTGAGGTCGGCGGAATCGACGGCGCTGTTCAGGTGCGCGGCGACGCCGTTGAACGAGCGCATCGTCTCGGTGAGGTTCTTGTTCTGCTCGGCGATCACGACCTGGAGCTGCGCCGAGAGCGCGGCGGCCGAGGCGACGGTCTTGTGGATGTCGCGGAGCGTGCCGGCTTCGACGACCTGCTGCTGGATCGCGCGGAGCAGCACCGACGTCGACGCGCCGATCGAGTCGACGCGGCTCATGATCTGGTCGACGTCCGCCGCGGGCGTGCCGGTGGGGACGGTGTCGCCGGGCGCGTAGTCCTGCGCGGGCGTCGGGACCGGGGGCGTGAGTGCCACGGCGACGTCGCCGAAGATGCCGATCGCCTTCACCGTCGCCTTCGAGCCCTTCGGAACCTTGTACTCGTCGTTGATGCGAATGAGAACGTCGAGATAGCCCTGCCGGCGGAGCGTCACGTCGCCGACGTAGCCGACGTTCACGCCGGCGAGCAGCACCGGCTGCCCCTGCTTGAGGTTCTGTCCCCAGGCGAAGCGAGTATAGAGCGGATAGCCGGACTTCAGACCACCGCGCGCGAGCCAGAGCGTTCCCAGCACGAGAACGATCACACTCACGGTAATCAGAATGCCGACGGTGACTTCGTTGCGACGCTTCATGATTGAAGAAGTGGAGCAAGAATGAGGGTGGTGAGCGCGTCGAGCACCAGGATCGTCGTGGACGTGATGACCACGGCGCGCGCCGTCGACCGTCCGACGCCCTCTGCGCCAGCCTCGGTAACATAACCCTCATAGGCGCAGACGAAGGCGATCGAGACGCCGAACATCGCGGCCTTGAGCAAACTATAGACGACCTGGAAGGTGCCGAATCCGAGCCGGAGCCCGGCGATGAAGTCCTGCGCGGTCACGTCGGTGAGACGCACCGACGTCAGATAGGCGCTCATCAGGCCCGTCGCGTCGGCAAGCACGACGAGCGTCGGCAGCATGATCAGCGCGGCGAGGATGCGCGGCACCACGAGATACGCGACGGGATCGTAGGCGAGCGTCTCGAGCGCGTCGATCTGCTCGGT
>CBHWBX010000329.1:0-5332 GCA_966111935.1 uncultured Gemmatimonadaceae bacterium | reverse complement strand
GAGGTCGGCAACTACTCGCTCGCGTCGAACGAGCTGCAGCTCGCGCTGCAGGCGGATCCGAACAACGCGATCGCGCTGCGCGAGATGGGCGCGAATTTGCTGCAGCAGGGGAACGCGGAGCTCGCGCGCCGCTTCTACATCCGCGCGGTCCAGGCCGACCCGAACGACAAGATGTCCCAGGGCTATCTGGGGTGCGCGCTGCTCCGCCTCGGGCGGACGCAGGAAGCGACCAACTTCATGAATCGCGCTGGCCCCGGTCCGTGGACGTCGTGCGCCGCGACCGCGACTCAACCGCAACAACAGCAGGTTGCACCCGGCGCGTCCATTCCACGCTGAACGTGACAACATCCGATTCGCGCACCGCGATCGACCCCGCGTCGGTCGTCCGTACGAGACTTTCCAACGGCCTCACGGTTCTCATTCGGCGCGATACGTCGGCGCCGGTCGTCGCCATCGTGACGTACGTGAGCGCCGGGTACTTCGACGAGACCGATGACGTCGTCGGCATCGCTCATGTGCTCGAGCACATGTACTTCAAGGGCACGCCGACGCGCGGCGTCGGCGAGATCGCGAAGCAGACGAAGGCCGTCGGCGGCTATCTCAACGCCGCCACGATCTACGACCACACGGTCTATTACACGGTGCTGCCGTCGTCCGGATTCGTCTCCGGGCTCGACGTACAGGCGGACGCGTATGCCCGCTCTCTGATCGACGGCGACGAGCTCGCGCGCGAGCTCGAGGTCATCATTCAGGAAGCGAAGCGCAAGGCGGACAATCCCGGCGCCGTCGTCACCGAGACACTCTACGAGCTGCTCCACGACCGGCATCGCATTCGCCGCTGGCGCATCGGACGCGAGGCCGGGCTGCGCGCGTTGACGCGCGACGATCTCGTCGGCTTCTATCGCAACTTCTACCATCCCGGCAACACCGTGCTCTCGATCGTCGGCGACGTCGATCCGGACGAGGTGCTGCGCACGGTGCAGGAGAAGTACGGCTCGCTTCCGCCGGGGGAGCCGCAGCGGTCGCCCGGTCCGATCGAAGAAGGCGTCGCGAGCTTCCGGTATCGCGAGTGGACGGGCGACATCGGCCAGACGCAGCTCGCCTTCGGCTGGCGGACGCCGGGCACGACGCATCCCGATACCCCGGCGCTCGATCTGCTCGCCGCGGTGCTCGGCAGTGGACGCGCGTCGCGGCTCTATCGCGCGGTGCGCGAGCGTCGGTTGGCGTCGAGCATTCACGCGTACAACTACACGCCGACGGAGATCGGCGTGTTCGTCGTGCAGGGCGAGGTGAAGCCCGAGCAGACCGCTGACGCGGCGCGCGCCGTGTGGGACCAGCTCCGCGCGGTACGCGACGGCGATCTCGGCGAGCTCGAGGTGGAGCGCGCGAAGCGCATCTACGAATCGCAGTGGCTGCGTCGCTTCGAGGACATGGAAGGCCAGGCGAACTACCTCGCCGAATGGGAAGCGCTCGGCGACTGGCGGATGGGCGATCGGTACTTCGAGCGGCTGATGACGACGACGCGCGACGATCTCGTGAGCGTCGCCAACCGCTATCTCGATCCGGACAACGCGGGCATCGCGATCTATCGTCCGGAAAATTCTTCGCAGGTCGTGGCGGCCGCCGACGACATGCGTGAGCTGCTCGACCGCGAGCCGCGTCCCGAACCGCTCGCGGCGGCGAAGCCGTACACGCCCGAGGCTCCGGCGGCGGGAGCGGCACCGTCGTTCGAGCGTGAGGAGAACGGCGTTCGCGTCTACCGCACGGCGCAGGGCGTACCGATTCTCGTGCGTCGCAAGGCGGGCGCGCCGCTCGTCCACGCCGGCGTGTACGCGATGGGCGGCGCGAGCCAGGAAGAGGCGTCGCTCGCCGGTCTCACGACGCTGATGGTGCGCACTTCGCTCAAGGGTACGACGACGCGCACCGCATTGCAGATCGCGGAAGAGGGCGAGATGCTCGGCGGGAGCGTGACCGGCGCGTCGGGGGCGGAGAGCTTCGGCTGGTCGATCTCGGTGCCGGCGCGTCACGCCGCGGCCGCGGTCGAGCTGCTGGCGGACGTCGTGCAGCATCCGACCTTCGCCGACGAGGCGCTCGACACCGAGCGCACGATCGCGCTCGCCGACGTCGTCGCGCTGCGCGACGACATGTATCGCTATCCGATGCGGCTCGCGACGCAGGCGGCGTACGCCGGTCATCCGTACGGCGTGCCCGCGGGCGGCACCGAGGAATCGCTGCGTCGCATCGGTGCGGACGACGTGAAGCGCTGGCACGCCGAGCGCGCGCTCGTGTCGGCGTCGGTGATCGCGATCGTCGGCGACGAGGAGCCGGACGAGCTGGCGCGGATCGCGGCGCGCGCGTTCGGCGAGCTGCGTCCGGCGGACAGGCCGCTGCTCGTGCAGCCGGCGTGGCCGACGAAGATCACGACCTCGGTCGAATCGCGCGAGCGTGCGCAGACCGCGCTCTCGCTGCTCTTCCCGGGACCGTCGCGCACCGACGACGATCGCTTCAGCGCCGAGATGATCGCGAGCGTGGCGAGTGGACTCGGCGGACGCTTCTTCGACGAGCTGCGCGACAAGCGGTCGCTCTGCTACACGGTGCACGCGTTCTCGTCGGAGCGGCGCGTCGGCGGCGCGTTCGGGGCGTACATCGCGACATCGCCGGAACAGGAAGAGGCCGCGCGTGAAGGGCTGCTCGCCGAGTTCCGGCGCTTGCGCGACGAGCCGGTGACGGCCGAGGAGCTCGAGCGCGCGCAGACCTACGCGATCGGCACGCATGCGATCCGCCAGCAGAGCGGCGGGGCCGTGCTCGCGGACATGGTCGATGCGTACCTGTTCGGCTCATTGGCCGAGCTCTCCGACTACGACGCGCAGGTTCGCGCCGTGACGGCGGAGTCGATGCGCGCGGTCGCCGACGGGTATTTCGATCAGAGCCGGCGAGTCGAAGGCATCGTGCGCGGAACCGCCAAGAAAGGCTGACCTCAGACCGCCGTGATCCCTGGACGTCCGTGCTCGACGCGCCACTTGGTGGGCGTCTGCACGGGCGCTCCGGGCTTCGAGACGAATGAGACCGTGCGATAGTCGGCGGTCCAGGCATTCTGGTCGGCGTGGCAGACCACATAGCCGCGCCGATTGTTCTGCCACTTGAGGTGCGGGTTCGCGCTCAGCTGCTGGGCGTTCACGTAGCTGCGATCACTGCCGTCACCGCCCGACGAGATGCTCGTGCCGACGAACTCGGCGCCGACGATCGGGAGGTCGTCGCGCGCGAAGCCGCGATGAAGCTCGTTGACCCAGTTCGAGTGGATGTCGCCGCTGAGCGTGATCGTCCGATTCGGGGCATACTTGCCGATCGAGTCGAGCAAACGCTCGGTTGCCGCGGGATACCCGCTCCACTTGTCCATGTGAAAATTCTGCTTGGGACCCGGATCGCGGTCGAACGGCGCGAGCATCACCTGGTTCGCAAGCACCTCCCAGCGATGACGCGATGTGCGGAGTCCGTCGCTGAGCCAACGCTCCTGCGCTTCACCAAGCATGGTGTGGCGTGGGTCCTTCCAGTCGCCGCATGGGACCTCGCGGTCGCCGTCACCGCACGGCTGGTTCGAGCGGTACTGCCGTCCGTCGAGCAGATGGAAGCGTGCGAGGTCGCCCCAGTCGATGCGCCGCATCTGCACGAGGTCACCCCATGAGTTGGCGCGCGGAACACGTACGGGCTGATGCTCCCACCACGCCTGGTACGCGGCGGCGCGGCGCGCATGCATCCATTCCTCCGATTCGACTTCGTTCTCGCTGATCAGTCCCGCGTAATTGTTGTCGACTTCGTGGTCATCGGTGATGAGCATCCACGGACAGCGTGCATGCGCGGCCTGAAGCGCCGGATCCGACTTGTACTGCGCGTATCGAGCGCGGTACTCGTCGAGCGAGAGCGGTTCGGCGTTCGCGTGCGTGCGCGGGTTCGTCCGGTTCGGCCCCGACTCGTAGATGTAATCGCCGAGGAACGCGATCGCGTCGATCTCCTCGCGCACCATGTGCTCGTACGCCGTGTAGTAGCCCTGCTCGTAGTGCTGACAGGACGCGAAGGCGAGCGCGATCGGCGCCATCGTTCCGGCGGCGGGTGCGGTCCGTGTGCGCCCGATCGGACTCACCGCGTCGCCGGAGCGAAAGCGGTAGAAGTACCATCGATTCGGCTCGAGCCCATCGACGTCGACGTGCACGCTGTAGCCGACTTCCGGCGCCGCCGCGGCTCGTCCCTTCTTCACGATCTTCGTGAATCGATCGTCGTCGGCGACCTCCCAGTCGACCGTCATGCGGAGCCCTTCCATCCCGCCGAACGGCTCGAGCGGCTTCGGTGCGAGGCGCGTCCACAGCATCGCGCCGGACGATGTCGGGTCTCCGGAGGCGACGCCGAGTGAGAACGGGTCGTCGGCGTAGCGCGCGCGAGTAATGACGCGCCAGTCGTTGGGAACGCACGCCGCGAGGGCGGCGAACCGCGAGAGATCAATGAGGAAGTCGCGGCGGCGCATCGGCGGGAGAGGCTGGGGTGGCGGGTTGGTGCATGGTCGGCGGCCGCAGGCCGTCTGCAGGTTCGGCGGCTTCGCCGCCTGTCAGATCGGCCGGCGTTGCCGGCCTGCTGGATGGCTCGCTGCGCTCACTGCTTGAACGGCGATGAGATCTTACGGCGGAGGCGTCTTTGCGGAAAGGGCGGGTGCGCGGTGCAACTAAACGATGGTGCAACGATTCTGCATTCGTCGTATCATCGCGCATGCAAAATCCCGATCGACTCCGCGTTGCGCACATGGCGCTCGAGCTGGCGGATCATATGTTCGACTTCACCGAACAGTTTCCGCGCTCGCAGCGATTCGTGCTCATCGACCAGATGCAGCGCGCAGCTGTCTCGATCGGCTCGAACATCTACGAGGCCTGCGGCCGCCAGCCCGGCAAGGCCTTCGTCGCGTCGCTCTACACGTCACTTGCCGAGGCGAATGAGCTGGACTTTCAGCTCCGCCTCAGCCGCCGCCGAAATTTCGGCGACTCGAGCCTTGCCCGCTCACACGCCACCGAAATATTCGAGATGAAGCGCGGCCTGACCCTTCTCATCAAGAGTCAGTACCCCGAGACGCGCCGTTAAAAGCAGCGAGCGTAGCGAGCGATCCCGCAGGCCGGCACCGCCGGCCGATCCAGCAGGCGGCGAAGCCGCCGAACCTGCAGGCGGCCTGTGGCCGCCGACCATGCTTCTTCACTTTGCCGATTCTCTCAATCCACGAATCGCTCGCATCACCGCCGTCGTCACCGGGCGCAGTCGTCCATTCGGCGCACGCAGTCCGCGCGTCTGGCCGTAG
>CBHWBX010000328.1:0-5340 GCA_966111935.1 uncultured Gemmatimonadaceae bacterium | reverse complement strand
CTATCGGCTCGTGATCGAGAAGGGTGAAGGCGGCGCGGTGTATCACGCCGTCGGCGACGAAGGTGTGCCGACGCGCCGCATCGCCGAGGCGATCGGCAAGGCGCTCGGCGTCCCGGTGGTGTCGAAGAGTCTCGAAGAGGCGCCGGAGCACTTCGGGTGGCTCAGCCACTTCTTCGCGCTCGACGTTCCGGCATCGAGCGCGCTGACGCAGCAACGACTCGGCTGGAAGCCGACGCACCCGTCGCTGCTCGAGGACCTTGCCGGCGGAATGTACTTCAGCCCGGTGAGCGGACCGAGCTGAAACCGCCGGGGTATCCACACGTAAGGATTCTGTGGCGCTTCGCCGGAGGATTTGATGCGCATTCTGTGGACGTTGATCAAGGTCGCCGTCGGGCTCGCCATCGCGATCCCGGTCGGTGTGATTCTACTTGGACTGACCATGGGGATCGTCGGCACTGTCATCGCGCTGGCGTTCATGGCGCTCCGACTCGCGGTGTTCGCGCTGCTCGCGTACGGTGTCTACCGCGTGGGCAAGCACTTCTTCTTCGGCTCCAGGAGTCCCGCCCCGACTCCCATGCGTGAGCTGCCGGCGCGCGATCCGTACTACGACGCGGCAATGCGCGAGCTCGACGCGGAGATGGGAACGAACCGCTAACGTTGGTCGCTCTCGAAAAGATGAAGAGTTCGGGTTGCCCCTAGGGGCAATTGTTCGGCGACGTTTCGCCGGCACTTTGCTCGGCATGTCACATCACTATTCCGGCCCCGAATTCGGCTCCCCGCACGACGACGCCCGGCTCGACTTTACCGACCTGTTCGCCTTCCCCAAGCCGGGCGATGCGAGCAAGTCCGTGCTCATCATGGACGTCCATCCGTCGGTGAACGTGAAGCCGCCCGGACCGACGACGACCGTGCCGTTTGCGACGAGAGCCGTGTACGAGATCAAGATCGACACGAACGACGACAACGTCGCCGATCTCGCGTATCGCTTCCGGTTCGCGGAAAACGACAGCGGACAGCAGACCGCCGAGTGGCGCCGCGTGGAGGGAGAGGACGCGAGAGGCATCGGCGATGACGGGACGGTCGTCCTCGAGAATGCGCCGGTGTCGACGGGACACGACGCAAAGATCACGAAGGCCGGCAATTGCCGGTTCTTCGCGGGATGGCGCAGCGATCCGTTCTTCTTCGACGTGAACGGCGCGCTCAACAATCTGCAGTTCACCGGCGACGACTACTTCGCCGACAAGGACATCTGCAGCATCGTGCTCGAGCTACCGAGCTCGGAGCTCGGGCCGAATCCGGTGCGCCTGTGGGCGCGCACAGTCGATGGAAGAACCGGCGACTGGGTCCAGGCCGACCGCGGGGCGAGGGCGCAGCAGACGCCGTTCCTTCCCGGCGACGATCGCGACGCGTATCTCGCCGGAGAGCCGGCGGACGACAAGCGCTTCGTCGGCACCTTCGCGCACTCGCTCGAGCACAGCGGCGGGTACACGCCCGAGGAAGCGCGGCGCGTCGCCGACACGATGCTCCCCGACGTGCTGCCATACGATCCGACGAAGCCGGCGGTCTATCCGACGAACGGGCGGGCGCTGACGGACAGTGTCGTCGAGTACTTCATCCCGCTGTTCTCGAACGGCAAGGTGAAGACGGACAAGACGCGCGCGCACGGAGATCTGATGGCCGAGTTCCCGTATCTCGGGCCGCCGCACCGCACGTTATAGCGACGGGAATACGTCGGCGAGCGAGATCTGCAGCGATTCGCTCGCCGAGTGTGGTGACCAGGTGATCGCGTCGTGCTCGGTTCTATCGATCGTCGCCTGTCCGACGACTCGCACCGTCCGCGTTTCCGGATCGACGATCCAGTACTCATCGACGCCGGCGTCGAGGTAGAAGTCGCGCTTGTGCTCATGATCGCGCCGGCGCGTCGTCGGTGAGACGACCTCGATGACGAGGATCGGCGTCGGCCATTGCTCCCACGGCGTGTTGGTCGGCGGCGGCTGTCGCACCATGAGGTCCGGTTCGACCTCGGAGCCGTCGACGCGCATGACCGCCCGTGGATGAAACACCGCGCCCAGCCCATGCGCGGCGACGAACGGGCCGAGGATGCGCGAGAGATTCGCGAGAATGACCTCGTGCGCAGGCGCGGGCGCAGGCGTCACGAAGAGCTCACCGCGGACCAGCTCGTACTTGTTGCCGTCGTCCGGGAGGCGGTGAAGCTCGTCGAGCGTCCACGCCTTGCTGTCGGTCGCCATGCCCATCGCGCACCTCGCGTCGGGTGATCGGTTGTCTCGCGCATGCCCGACGCTACATCGCGGGGTGCCGAGCTTCAGCATCAGAGCGACGTGAACCGACGCCTTCCATCGCCGCCCATCGCACAGCGTACGCTCGGCGGCTGCGCCGAGTCAAGCGTGTCACGGTGGCAGACGCGGAATTCGACAACTATTCCGCGGATACGTTGCGCCCCGTCGTGCGTACCGTCTCGTACGCCGTTCTCGGTGACGTACGCACCATCCCACTACGTCGATCTGAGGACCTCGAAGTTGCTCGTCTCGACATGGCCGGTGGTGTCGACGATGAATTGCGGATCTTGTCGACGCATCGCCACAGGCCACAAGGAGCGTTTCATTACAAAGGGTCCTTCGCTACGCTCAGGATGTCGACCCTGCTCCACACGCTCCGCGATTCATTGCGGCTCGAATCCGAGATTCCTCGGCGCGGTCGGCAATTCCGCGTACCGGCGTCGCATCGCCTCCGCCTCAGCGGGCTTCGGCGCCGGCGGCTGCGAATTCGTCGACGACTCGTCGGCCCCGACCACTTCGAGCGACGCGTCGTCGATCCAGGCGTCGCCGCCATGCGCGAGCATTCCGTACATGATCGCATCCGCGTCCTGCGGCACGTCGAGAACGATGGCGACGGCCGTCCAGTCCATGCTTCCGCGGAGTGGGCGGTTCATCATGTTGTCCATAGCGAGATATCCCCCCTGGCCGTCGACGCGCATCCAGAGCCCGGCGACCTCGACGTCGCGCGTCTTCACGAATGCGCGGAGCTTGATTCGCTTCCCGCGATACGCGTCTGCCTTGATCGCCTGGGTGAGAACGCCCATCGCTTTCGTCGAAGAGTCGCGCGTCGTGATGCGGCCACTGGCGCTTCCGCCGTGCATCGTCGTGCGGTCGAGCCCGAGCTCATACCCCGCGCCGCCGCCGCCCCATCCCGCGATGGTCACCTGCGGCGCCGCGGCAGCGGGCGGGCCGGGGTCGACCAGCGTATCGATCGGCACGTCTCCGCTGCCGCCGACGAGACGGAAGGCGGCGTTCAGCACCTCATCGCGACCGGCGCGGATTCCGGCAACGGTAGGGGCGACGACGAGGTCGGGCTTTAGTCCCACCCGCTGCAGCTGACGGCCGTCAGCGTGGCGGACATCATGCCCCGTGAAGGACATCGTGACGCCACCGGGCATGGCCATCACCGTGATGTCTCCGTTCGCGCCCATCGTCGGCGTTCCGACGATCTTCGTGCCGTTCGCCGCCTCGAAGAATAGACCGGTGTGCTCGGCCTGGCTGATCGTGCGTTCGTCGACGAGCAGCACCGTCTGTCCCGTATATCTCGGCGCGCCGTACGCCGGCGGAATCGGCTGCTCGAAGGCGAACCGGGTCGTCTGCGCGGTATCCGGCGACGGTACGATGAGTCGCATGAACCTCGCGGCCGTCGTGGAATCGGCATGGACATTCAGCCGCGGCCCGATCGACCAGGCGGTGCCGAGCGGGTAGCCGCGGTCGTCGAGAATGATCGCCTTCGTATCCTTGAAGAGACGGAAGGCGCTGTCGACCATCATCGGGGTGAGCCGATCGAGATCGACATATCCGATGTTCCCCGGCAGCATGCGGATGATGCTCGTCGTGCGGTGCTTGCCAAGGCGAGTGACAAACAGCGGCGAGCGAGAGACGACGAGCGACCGCTCGCCACCCGTCGCTCCGCGAACGACCAGCCGCGCCGGCGTCGTGTCCGATCCGTTGAGCAGCACCTGCTCGAGGCGGTAGCGCAGCGACTGCGGTGTACTTACCGAGAAGAGGGGCGCGAGCCGCGCGACGCGCTTCGCCGTCGGCTCGCCGTCGATCGAGAGGATCACATCGCCGACGCGGAGCCCGGCGCTCAATGCACTCGTATCGGCGATTCGCGTCACGACGAGCTGCGCCCCCGCGAGCGCGCGCTGCGGATCGCGGTCGGCCGAAGCCTGCTGCACCGGCGCGCCGGCGCGATCATCGATCAGCCGAGCGACGGCGCCGACGGGCGTGTTGCCGACGTAATACGCCAGGGCGCGGCTACCGACGGTGACGTGCGTGTCGTGGATGTGCGACGCGAAGTGCGCGACCGCGATCCCGTACTCCCTGGCGTCGCGTGCCGCCTGAAACTCGGGCAGTGCCGCGCGCAGCTGCGCGTCCCAGCTCTCGCCGATGAGCGCCTTGTACGGGTAGAAGTAGTGGATCGTGCTCCAGAGTCGCGCCGCCGCGAGGATGCGGTAGCCCGAGTCGGGAAACGCCTTCTGCCATCCGGGCGTCGTCGGCGCCTTCTGTGGAGCGACGGTCCCCGTGGTATCGCCGGGCTCGGCGATCGGCACGTCGACGAAGACCCCTTCGCCGAGGTCGACGCGGTACGTCTCCCCCGGCTTCGCGGAGCGCCAGCGGATGCTGTAGCCGCCGGAGCTCTGCATCAACGCGGTGGGGAACCCGTTGTAGACGAGCGCGCGATAGGGCTCTGTGGCCGGGGCCCCATTGCGGGTGGAGGTATGCGCCGCCTCCATCAGGACGTGTGCGAGCCTACCGTACTCGGCCGACGTGCGCGCGTTCGCTATTTCCAGCACGCCCTGGGCGAAGAGCGCGTCCCATGACGATTCTCGCGTTGCGACGGCCGGGTCAAAGTAGTGGACTGCGGCGTCGAGACGGGCGAGGGCCATCAGGCGATCGATGCGCATCGGCGGGGCGGGCAGAGTCGCGGCGAGCGCAAGCGCGAGAAAGGCGGGCATTAGCAGACCCATATTGAGATCCTGCTAATATGGCGTTCCGCGACTGCGCCGCTAGGAGCCGACGCGGAGACGAAAGTCAGCCGGGGGCCGGGCCGGTCGCTTCATTACAAGGTGATTAAGACCCCTTCCTGCGCTTGACGGCCGCGCATGGGTGTCAGCACCTTCTTTCCACTCACCTGGTGGAGGGAACGCGTGATTCGGCCGGTCGCAGTCCTCTTGCTCGCCGTACAGGCGCTCGGCGCCCAGCAGGCACCGTCATTCGCCGCGAAGTCACCCAAGCGCCCCTCCCCCGCTCGCATCGCGGAGCTGAGCCGGCGACGGAT
>CBHWBX010000327.1:0-5354 GCA_966111935.1 uncultured Gemmatimonadaceae bacterium | reverse complement strand
CGGGCTCGTGAGTGGAGCGACGCGCGCGCCGCTCACGGCGATCTTCATGGTCTACGAGCTCACCAACGACTCGGGCTACGTCGTGCCGTTGATGATCGTCTCGGTCGTCGCCTACGTCACGGCGAAGCGGTTCGCGAAGTACGGGCTGTACGACGGCTGGCTCGCGACGCGCGGCCACCACCTCGCGCACGGCGTCGATCAATCGGTGATGGAGCATCTGAGCATTCGCGATGCCGTCGATGCGGACGCGCCGCGCGTTGCCCCGGACCAGACGATGGCCGAGCTCACGCGCATCATGGGCGACGCCCGCGCGAGCACGATCGCCGTCGTCGACGGCGACGGCTCACTCGTCGGCGTCGTCAGCCATCACCAGCTCCACGGCGCGCTCGTTCAACCCGTCGCCGCGCGGCAGATCGTCATCGCCGAGGACCTCGCCGAGCGCCTCGAGGCGGTTCACGCCACCGATTCGCTACGCACCGCGCTCTCGCGCATGAACGCCACCGACCGCGACGCCCTGCCGGTGATCGAGATCGACGCGAACGGTCAGGAGCGTTTCGTCGGGCTGATCACCCGCGCTGCAGCTCTCGAGGCGTACGATCGGACGCTGGAGCACGCGGTGTGACCTCACGCCGGGGTGTGACGAGGCTGACCAGCAGGCCGACGACGACCACGACCACCGCGCCGATCACGTTGTGCCAGAGGAACGCGACCTTCGGCGCCCCGAAGTTCACCGCGCCGACCGTCGTCATGCCGGCGATCAATCCGACGAGCGCCCCGATCCCGTTCGCCCGCGAGATCATCGCGAGCAGGAAGACACCGAGGATCGATCCGTAGAAGAACGAGCCGAAGCGGTTCACGACCTCGATCAGCGACCCGAGGTGCACCGCGTACGTCGCGACGACGCAGGCGAATATGCCCCAGAAGGCCGTCGCGACGCGTGAGACGACGAGAAAGTGTTCGTCGCTTGCCTCGCTGCGAATCCATCGGCGATAGAAGTCGATCACCGTCGCCGTCGACAGCGACATCAGCTCGCCGGAGATCGCGTTCATCGCCGCCGCGATCACCGCGGCGATGAAGAGCCCCGCGAGCCCGATCGGCATGTAGTCGATGACGAAGCGCGGGATGATGTAGTTCACGTCCTTCGGCGATTCGTGCGTCACGTGCTGCGCGAGCTCGAGCGCCTGCGCGCGGATCGCGTCGCGCTGGATCTGCACGGTGGCCTGGCTGTACTGCGCCGTGAGCTCGGCGTAGGTGTCCGGCGCCGCCTTCATCACCGCCGCCTCGTGCGCCGGATTGAAGAGCAGGGGCGCCTGGTGATACTGGTAGAACACGAACACCAGCACGCCGACGAGCAGCACGAGCGCCTGGAGGGGAATCTTCCAGTAGGCGCTGATGAGCAGCGAGTTGCGCGCCTCGTCGACGTTCTTCGCCGCGAGGTACCGCTGCACCTGGCTCTGGTCGGTGCCGAAGTACGAGAGCATGAGGAACGTGCCGCCGATCAGTCCCGACCAGAACGTGTAGGTGTTCGTGAGGCTGAACGAGAAGTCGAACACCCGCAGCCGTCCCGCGCCGCCGGCGACGACCAGCACGTCGTGCGGCGACGCCGGGATCTTCACGATCAGCGTGATCACCATCGCGAGCAGCGCGCCGACGATGAGGAACATCTGCTTGACGTCGACCCACGTCACCGCCTGCACGCCGCCGATGATCGTATAGAAGATCGCCGGCACCCCGATCAGCGCGACGCACCACCAGAGATTCCAGCCGAAGATCGCCGAGAACACCACCGCGGGCGCGGCGATGATCGTCCCGCACGACATCGCGCGCGAGACGAGAAAGAGGAAGGCCGTGAGCGACCGCGTCGCCGGATTGAAGCGGCGCTCGAGATACTCGTACGCGGTGTACACGCGCGCGCCGTGCAGGAACGGCACGAGCGTCACGCCAAGGATCACCATCGCGAGCGGCAGTCCGAAGTAGAACTGCACGAACCGCATGCCGTCCGTCGCGCCCTGGCCGGTGGTGCCGATCATCGTCACCGCGGAGAGCTGCGTCGCCATCACCGACAGGCCGACGGCCCACCAAGGCAGGCTGCGGTTGGCGAGGAAATACCCTTCGATCTCCTTCGTACCCTTGGATCGCCGGAGCCCGTGCCCAATGACGTAGGCGAGCCACCCGACGACGATCACCCAGTTCAGTGGATGCACGTTACGGCGTGAAGAGGTATTGGAGATAGCCGAGCAGCAGGAGGGTCACCACCTGCACGGCGAGCACCTTGACGAGCGTCCGGCGAAAACGGCGGCCGGCTTCAGTGTCGGTCATCGACGTTCCCAGGCGAGGCGGGCACCGAGTGCCACGAGCACGCCGCCCCTGACGCGCTCGAGCCAGACTTTCACGCGCGGCCGGGTCAGCACCGCCCCCAGGCGGTCGACGAACCACGCGTAGCCGGAGAGCCAGGCGAAGCCCATCGCGATGTGAATGCTCGCGAGCAGCAGGCTCCGGCGCAACACGGGCTGCCCGGGCGAGATGAACTGCGGGAGGAAGGTCAGATAGAAGATCGCGACCTTCGGGTTCAGGATGTTGGTGAGGAAACCCTGAAGGAAGGCGCGATCCGCGGTCATCCTGACCCTGAGCGCAGCGAAGGGGAAGGACCCCTCCGCACTGAGGTGATCCGTGTCTCCTCGGCGCATAGGGGTCCTTCGCGCTTCGCGCTCAGGATGACGGGCGCTTTGGATGGCCTGCACCCCCATCCACACCAGATACCCCGCGCCGACCGTCTTCATCACGTTGAACGCCGTCGCCGAGGTCGCGAGCAGCGCCGAGATCCCGAGCGCCGACGCCGTGGCGTGCATCACGCACCCCGCGCCGATCCCCGCGATCGTGAACATCGTCTTCCGCCGCCCGATCGCGAGCACGCTGCGCGTCACGAGCGCCATGTCCGCGCCCGGCAGCACGGTCAACAGCGCCGCGACGCCGACGAACGCGACGAGCTTCGGGTCGACGCTCACTGCTTCGCCGACATCAGGTTGATAAACAACCGCGCCGCTCCCGGATTCCCCGCCGGAAGCTGGCGGAAGAACGCGAACGTCGTGTAGACGTACATCCCCTTCCCGAGCGGCGCCGTGAGCACGGCCGCCTCGTTCGCCGGCTCGCCCGGATCGTTCAGCGAGAACACGGTGTGATAGTGCGCGTCGAACTGCGTCGGCATGTACGACGTGCGCTCCTGCACCCAGCGCGCGAAGTCCGACTCGACGATCCTGTTCGGCGTCGAGAGCAGTCGCGACTTCGGATCGATGATGCGAAGGGCCGCGTTCTCGTCGGTCACCCGCGCGCCGGTGCGCTGCAGCGTGAAGGGATACGGGAGCACGCCGAGCGTCGCGTACGGCGCCTGTCCATACTGCACGACCAGCGTGCCGCCGCGCTTCACGAAGTCGAGCAGCGACGCGTTGTTCGCGACCAGCGCAGGATTCGCTTCATACGCACGCGGGCCGAGGACGATCGTCGTGAATCCGCCGAGCGGCGTCTGCGGGATCGTCAACGGATCGAGCTCGACGACCGGCACGCCGAGCTGCTGGAGCATCGGCAGCTCGTTGTCACCGACGCCTCTGATGTAGCCGACCTTCAGGTTCGCGATCGTGGCGTTGACCGCTTCGACCTGCACGGTCGCCTGGCGGTAGAAGCGCAGCGGCCGGATGTGCGCATACGAGATCGGCACGAACCCGAGTGAATACTTCGCGTCGCCGAGCGCGGCGACGGCGCGAATCTGCTGACGGCCGGTCGCGAGCTTTCCGCGCACACGGAAGTACACGTTCGCGTCCCCGAACGGCTTCAGCGCCACGCGACGCACCGACGAGTCGGCGCTCAATCCCGCCGGCAGCTCGAGCGAGACGGCGACGTCGGTCGCCGTCGCCAGCGCCGAGTGCACGTGGACGAGCATCGTCCGATCGAACGACACGTTCGCGCGCGCATATTCGACCTCGTGCTCGAGCAGCACCGACACCGGCGGAATCGTCGCTACCGGATGGTTGATCTCGCCGCGCGCCGGATCGGCGTAGCGATAGACGATCGGACCGAGCTGCACCGGCACCGACACGCCGTCGATCCGTACCGACGTCTCGATCCCCGTGTCCATCAGCCGATCCTCACCGACGACCATCTCGGCGAGCGGCTGCTGGAACGTGTCGCCGCGCCGCGGACGGCGAAGCCACCAGGCGATCGTCGGTGTCGTCGCGCCGCGGTAGAGCAGCGTCTGACGCACTACGCTGTCCGGCGGAATGAGCCGCGCCTGGCGCGACGCCATCCCCAGCGCGCCGACGAGCGTCACGTTCTCGAGCGCGACTGACGACGTGCCCTTGTTCGCCAGCGTCACCGTCACCGGCATCGTATCGTTCACCGCGACGTACTCCCGCGGCGCCGTCACGTCGATCACCACGCCGGCGAGATTGAGCAGCGCGTCCGTCGCATGCTTCCGCGCCGCCGCGAGCGTCACCGCGAGATCGCCGTGCGCCGCGTCGCACCCCTCGACGTTTGATGCATCGACAGTCAGGGTCTCGCAGCGCACGCTCGCCAGCGCCCGCGACGCCAGCCCGACGTAGCGCGCGAGAGACGCCGTCGTCGGACGCGTCTTGATCGTCCTCTCGAGCACGCCGAGCGAGTCGATCGCCGCGCGCGCCGAATCGGGGAGCGGCACGCCGCGGAAACGTCCCCACGTCGTGTCGACCGCGTCGAACAACCCGCGCTCGGGCGCGTCGACCTTCGAGACGTGCGACGCTTCGAGCGACACGCCGGTGAGCACGCGCTGCCCGGGCGCCACGAACTCGCCCTGCCCCTGCGACGCATGCTGCGAGCGGCTGAGGGACGCGATCTGCGCGTACGTCTCGCCGTGCAGCGGCGAATACTCGCTCGTCGTGAACGTCAGCTGCGCGCCGCCGCCGAATCGCTTCAGGCGGTAGAACTTCGCCGGGGACCACGGCTTCAGCCCGCCGACGCTCGACGCCGGGAAGCGGACCGAGTCCGCCGCGGCGTCGACCACCTCGCGTGCGAGCACCCCGGAGTACTGATGCTGGCCATGTCCGTCGGCGGGCGTCCCCGTGAACACCGCGACGATGATCTGCGGACGGAACGCGCGCACGATCGCCACGGCATCCTTCAGCACCGAGTCCTTCGGCCAGCGCGCCAGCGCTTCGTCGAGCGTCTTCGTGAATCCGAAATCGAACGCGCGGCTGAAGTACTGATGCCCGCCGTCGATCCTTCGCGCCGCCAGGAGCTCTTCGGTGCGGATCATCCCCAGCGCTTCGCCGAGCTCGTTGCCGATCAGATTCTGTCCGCCGTCGCCGCGCGTCAGCGACAGGTACGCG
>CBHWBX010000326.1:0-5392 GCA_966111935.1 uncultured Gemmatimonadaceae bacterium | reverse complement strand
CGGCGTGACCCTCGCGCGTCTCCGTCGGCTCGACGGCGCCGCGCTGCGTCTCATCGCGGCGCGCGGCCACGTCGGCATCTTCGCCGGGCTCTTTCGCAGCGTGTACTCGATTCCGTATTCAGGAACGGGGCTGTTCTACACGTATGCGGGCAAGGTGCTCGCCGGCCTGCTGCCGTACCGCGATTTCCTGGTCGAGTATCCGCCGTTCGCGCTCGTCTTCTTCACGCTGCCGCGCGTCTTCGGCGAATCGTTCCGCTGGTACTACGTCGGCTTTCAGACGCAGATCGTCGTCTTCGATCTCATCGCCGTCGGTGCGCTCTATCTCGCGGCGCGCCGGTGGTCGCTGCCGGCCTTCGACACGCTGCTCGCCTATACGATCGCCGTCCTCGCCGTCGGACCGATCACGCTTCAGCAGTTCGACCTCTTTCCCGCCGTATTCACCTTGCTCGCGCTGCTCGCCTTCGCCGCGGAGCGCGACGCCACCGCCGGGGCGATGCTCGCCCTCGGCGTGATGACCAAGATCTATCCGATTCTCATCGCGCCGGTGTTCGTGCTCGTGCGCTGGCGGGAGCAGCGCGTGCGTTCGATCGCGGTCGCGATCGCGAGCTTCGTCGCCGTGAGCGTCGTGTGTCTGCTGCCGTGGCTCGTCACTGCGCCCGGAAGTCTGCGCGTCCTGATCGAGTATCACACCCAGCGCGGCATTCACCTCGATAGCACCTGGGCGACGATCGCGTTCATCGCGCGCGCGTTCGGCCTCACCTGGGTCGACGTCGTGATGGCGTTCGCGTCCTGGAACATCGACGGGCCGGGCCCGCGGCTCCTCGTCCCGATCTCGAGCTTCGTGCTCATCGCGACGCTCGTCGCCTGCTACGTCTGGGTCTGGCGCCACGTGACGCGCGACCCGCGCTGCGCGCGCGATCTCGGCTTTCTTGCCCGGGCGTGTGCGCTCGTCATCATCGCTTCGATGGCCGTCTCGAAGGTGTTCTCGCCGCAGTACCTCTTCTGGCCCGTGCCCCTGCTCGTGCTCATCGAGCCGGCGCGGCTGCGGGTTCCGCTGGCGATGTTCGTGGTCGCGGGCCTGCTCACGTACTGGCTCTACCCGTGGACCTACCCGGGACTGCTCGCCGAGCGAACGCCGGAGATCATCCTCTGCGGCGTCCGCAACGCCGTCGTGGTGGCGATCGCGATCGTCCTCGCGCGTCGGCCGCGGGCCGCCGGCGCACTGCCTGTCGATGGTCTGGTTGCCGCATGAGACTCGCCGAATTTCTTGCGCCGTCGCGCATCGTCCTTCCGCTCGATTGTCGCACGCTCGACGACGCGCGCGCCGAGCTGCTCCGACGGTTGCACGCCTCGGGCGCGATCACGGACCTCGAGCGTCTTTCGGCGCGCGTCGCCGAGGAGCGCGGCGAGGACATGGTGGCGATCGCCGGCCACGCGTTCCTGCTGCACTACCGGACCGACACCGCCAACCGGCTCCAGGTCGCGCTCGGCGTCTGTCCGCTTGGCGTGCTGCGCGAGTTCGAGGACGGATCGGACCAGCGCGCGCCGGTGGTCGTCGTCATCGTCGGACCACCGCGTCTGGCGGCGCGGCTGCTACAGCTCGTGCGCGCCTTCGCCCGGCTCCTACCGCGCCCCGAGGTGCTCGACGCGCTGCTCGCCGCGCCGAGTCCTGAGGCGGCGGCGACGCTCCCGATGTTCGACGAATACGAGATCGCCGATCATCTGCTCGTGCGCGATCTCATGACCGACCGCCCGCGCACGATCACCGGCGACGTGCCGCTGCGCATCGCCGCACGCGAGCTCATCCGCACCGGGCTCGGCGCGCTGCCGGTGGTCGATGCCGACCTGCGGCTGCTCGGCATGTTGAGCGAGCGGGAGCTCATGCGACATTTACTGACGACTGAAGTATTCTCCGACGGCATTGGACGCCCGGCGCCGCCCGGGCAGGCCGCGGGCAAGACGGTGCGCGACGTGATGACGCGACAGGTGCTGTGCGTCGCTCCGGAGCAACCCGTCGCGGAAGTGGCAGCATTGATGAGCAACAAGGACGTCGAACGCGTGCCGGTAGTGCGCGAGGGCCGACTGGTCGGCTTTCTCACGCGCGGCGACATCGTTCGCAAACTCATAGGACCCTGAGGACAACGACATGGCTGGCAACTACACGCTCACGATCATCAAGCCCGACGCGTTCGGCGCGGGCAAGGCAGGGAAGATCATCGCGCACCTCGAGGGCCAGGGCTTCAAGGTCCTCGCCGCGCGCGTGCTCCACATGAGCCAGGCCGAGGCCGGCGAGTTTTACGCGGTCCACAAGGGCCGCCCGTTCTACGGTGAGCTCGTGGAGTTCATGACCTCGGGCCCGTGCATGCCGATGGTCCTCGAGAAGTCCGACGCCGTCGCCGCCCTGCGCACCGCGATCGGCGCCACCGACCCGGCCGAAGCGGCCGAGGGTACGGTGCGGAAGCTGTACGCGGAGTCGAAGGGAAAGAACGCGATTCACGCGTCGGACAGCGACGACAACGCATCGCGTGAGGCGCGCTTCTTCTTCGCCGAAACCGAGCTTCTGCGCGCGCGCTGAGCCCGAAGCGCTTAGGGGGACTAGGAACAGCATGGGGCTAGGGTACCGCTCTCAGTGGTTCCTGGCCCCTCGCCCCTAAGCCCTCACCCCCAGAGTCTCTCCGCGCGCACCCAACTCCATTAATTCCACGGACTTGTAAGCGCCAAGGAACCTGGCTATCTTTTAGAGATGTTGTCCTTTGACATCCGGTCGCTCGAGACCCAGGCCGTCGTCGTGAACGAGCAGCTGCCCGCCAGCGACGCCATCTGGGAGGAGACCGACCCGAAGCCGGCAACGGCGGTGCACGTCACCGGCCGTCTGTCGAGCGCAGGGCCGGGCCGGTTTTACTGGCATGGCCGGATCGAAGGCGACGTCGCGCTCGAGTGCAGTCGTTGTCTCACTGAAACGACCGCGCACGTGAGCGACGAAGCGCACGTCATCTTCGCCGAAAGCGGAGACGACGAGACCGACGATCCCGACGTGTACCGGCTGGATCCGAAGGACCGGGAGCTCGATCTTCGCCCGGCGATTCGGGAAGAGTGGATTCTCGCTGCACCCTCGTACGCGCTCTGCCGCGACGACTGCAAGGGCCTGTGCCCGCGCTGTGGAACGGACCGCAACAGCGGGGCGTGCCAGTGTGACGAGAAGAGCGCCGACCCGCGGTGGGACGCGCTCCGCAAGCTCGACGGCTCGAACTCGTAATTTCGCGTACCACGTCAGACCTGCTGTTCCATTCCTAGCCGCTAGTCTCTAGCACTCATCCCATGGCCGTCCCGAAGCGACGTACATCGAAGCGTAAGAAGCGCGCCCGCAACACCCATAAGACGGCTCCCGCCGTCGCCATCCAGGCGTGCCCGAAGTGTGGCAGCCCGAAGCGCCCGCACCGTGTGTGCGGCGAGTGCGGGTTCTACGCCGGCAAGCAGCGGGTCGAAGCCAAGGAAGCATAGCTTGGCGCGCATCGCGTTGGACGCCATGGGGGGCGACTTCGCTCCCCAGGCGACCGTGGCCGGTGCGCTGCTCGCCCTGAGCGAGCTGGACTCGGCCCACACCATCCAGCTCGTCGGACGCACGGCGGTCATCCAGGAAACGCTCGACTCGCTCCTTCGCGAGGCGGACTACGCGCCCCTCGCCGCCCAGCGCGACCGACTCTCCATCGTCGAAGCGCCGGACGTCATCGAGATGACGGACAAGCCCGGCGCCGCCATCCGCGGAAAACCCAACAGCTCGATGATCGTCGGCCTCAAGCTGCAGGCCGACAAACAATCCGACGCGTTCGTCTCCGCCGGCAACACCGGCGCGCAGATGGCCGCGTCCATGGTCGTGCTCAAGCTCCACGCCGGCATCAAGCGCCCGGCGATCGTCACGATCTTTCCCACCGCCAAGCGGCCGATCGTCTTCCTCGACTCGGGCGCCAACGTCGATTGCGGCGCCGACGAGCTCGTGCAGTTCGCGCGGCTCGGTGCCGTCTATGCCGAGGACATGCTCGGCCGCACCAATCCCGCGGTCGGCCTCCTCAGCATCGGCGAGGAAGCGGAGAAGGGGAACGCCGTGACCAAGGAGGCGCACCAGCTCCTCCAGAAGGCCGGCCTGAACTTCATCGGCAACGTCGAAGGCCGCGACCTCCCGAAGGGCGCCTGCGACGCCGGCGACATCGACGTCGTCGTCTGCGACGGCTTCGTTGGAAATGTCGTATTGAAGTTCTATGAAGCGATCGGCCCGTTCATCATCGGGCTCCTCGCCAAGGCGGGGCTCGATCAGAAGACGATGATGGGCGCGCTCAAGCACCTCGATTACTCCGAGCACGGCGGCGCGCCGCTCCTCGGCGTCAACGGCATCAGCATCATCTCCCACGGAAAGTCCTCGCCGCGCGCGATCAAGAACGCCATCAAGGTGGCCGTGCAGGCGATCGAGACGCACATGGACGAGCACATCGGCCGCCGGCTCCACGACGCCGCCGGCGTTCCGGAGGCCGGCGCATGAAGCGCCCCGTCGCGTACATCGCCGGCACCGGCCGCGGCCTCCCGGCCACCGCGTTCACGAACGACCAGTTCGGGTCGATCGGTATCGAGACGACCGACGAATGGATCGTCGAGCGCACCGGGATCAAGCAGCGCTACATCGCGATGACCGAGTCGGCGACCGATCTCGCCGCCGCGGCCTCGCGGAAGGCCATGGAGCGCGCCGGCGTCCACGCCGGCGAGCTCGATATCATCGTCCTCGGCACGGCGTCGCCCGACCGCTTGCTCCCCTCCGCGGCCGTCGACCTCCAGGCCGCGCTCGGCGCCGGCCGCGCGGCGGCCTTCGACGTCGGCGCGGCGTGCTCCGGGTTCCTCTACAGCGCGACCGTCGCGGAAGGGATGATCGCCACCGGCAACGCGGACACCGCGCTGGTGGTCGGCGTCGAGAAGCTCTCGTCGATCGTCGACTGGACCGACCGCTCCACCTGCGTGCTGTTCGGCGACGGTGCGGGCGCCGCCGTGCTCCGTCGCGCGAAGAAGGACTCGAACCGCGGCATCCTGTCGACCTTCATCCGCAGCGACGGGACGCTCGGCGATCTGCTCTGCCGTCCGCCGCTCACGACCCAGCATCCGCAGGGCCAGCGGCCGAGGGACACCGGTCCGAACTTCGTGAAGATGAACGGCCGCGAAGTATTCAAGAATGCCGTGCGGTCGATGTCCGAAGCTGCGACGCGTGCGCTCGACGCCGCGAAGATGACCGGCGCCGACATCGATCTGATGATCCCGCACCAGGCGAACATCCGCATCATCGAAGCGACGGCGAAGCACGCGAACATCCCGATGGACAAGGTCTACGTGAACGTCGACCGCTTCGGAAACA
>CBHWBX010000325.1:0-5395 GCA_966111935.1 uncultured Gemmatimonadaceae bacterium | reverse complement strand
GTGAGCACGAGTGCTTCGGTGGTGTGCAGCCCGACGTCGGCCATCGTTTCATTGCCGGCCAGACGTCCAATGCCATAGACGGCAAACGCACCGATCGTCAGCGGCGTCTCGTTGACGACGGTGAGATTCTCGACCGTCCCATTGTGCGACGAATCGCCGACGACATTCGCTTGCACCCAGTGCGCAATGCGGACGTCGAATGCCGAAACGATCGCGCTTCCCGCGAGCGTCGCCCCGGCGACGATCGCATCGCGCCTGGTGAAGAAGGTCTTGTCGGCGCTATCGCGCGCGACCGATTGCGCGCCGAGCGAAGAGCCGGCGACGCAGCAGAGCAGGAGCAGGCGTTTCATGGTAGCCGGCTCTAGCAGGAAAGAGGCCGGACGGGGATCGGGGATCGTGAGCCGGGAATCGAGAGGTGTTCATCCCGATCCCCGCTCCTCGCTCCCCGATCCCCGCTCCCCGATCCCCGCTCCTACTCCATGATCGCATGCCCCCCACCCGCGCCGCGCGTCTGGCGGACGAGGAGGAGCAGCGGAATCAGCACGAGAATGAGCAGGGCGCTCAGCACGTAGATCTTGCTGTATGAGATGATGCTCGCCTGGCCGAGAAGCTGTCGGTCGAGCAGCGCGTAGGCGCGCTGCTTCGCCGTCCAGGGATCGGCGCCCTTGGCGATCATCCCGCCCGTGAGCTGCTTCACGCGCGTGAGCGCGCCGACGTCGCCCATCGCGACGCGATCGCCGAGGTTCGAGCGCACCTGCGCGGTGTAGCGCGCGAGCAACGTCGCGATTCCGGCGATACCGAACGAGCCGCCGAGCTGGCGGAAGAAGTTGTAGAGGCCGGTGCCCTGCGGCAGCTCCTGTGGCGACAGCTCGGCGAGGGTGATCGTCGTCAGCGGCACGAACATCAGACCAAGTCCGACGCCGCGGAAGATGAGCGGCCAGAAGAAATCCTCCGTCCCACTTTCGCCGGTGACGAGCGAGAGCTTCCACGCCGCGAACGCAAAGGTGAGCGCGCCGACGGTGATGAGCAGCCGCGGATCGAACTTGTTCGTGAGCCGTCCGACGACGGCCATCGAGATCGCCGTCGCGATCGCGCCCGGGAGCATCGCCAGTCCGGTCTGCTCGGCGGTCATCCGCAGATTGCTCTGAAGGAAGACGGGCAGCGTGAACGACATCGCGTACAGTCCGACGCCCATGACGACGCCGAGAATCGTGCCGACCCACATCTGTCGATGCTTCATCACCCGGAAGTCGATCACCGGATGTTCGGTCGTCAGCTCACGCCAGAGGAGCAGCGCGCCGCCGACGATGCCGATCGCGGTCAGCGAGGTGATGAGGCGCGAATCGAACCAGTCTTCACGCTGGCCGTGCTCGAGCACGTACTGTAGCGCGCCGACGCTGATCGCGAGGAGCGCGATGCCCTGATAGTCGATCGCCTGCGGCTTCTGCTGGTGCGCCGAGTCGTGGACGTACGTCGCGATCATCACCGCGGCGAGGATGCCGACGGGGAGATTGATGTAGAAGATCCACGGCCAGCCGTAGTTGTCGGTGAGCCAGCCGCCGAGCGTCGGCCCGATGGTCGGCCCGACCATGACGCCGAGTCCGAACAGCGCCATCGCGGTCCCGGCTTCTTCGCGCGGGAAGGCTTCGAAGAGCACCGCCTGCGACACGGTCATGAGCGCGCCGCCGCCGAGCCCCTGGACGATGCGCCAGAAGATGAGCGCCGCGAGCGAGTGCGACGCGCCGCAGAGCACGCTCGATACGGTGAAGATGACGATCGAGCCGACGAAATAGCGTTTGCGTCCGAAGAACGCGCCGAGCCATCCGGTGAGCGGAATGATGATCACGCTCGCGAGGATGTAGCCGGTGGAGACCCACGCGATCTCGTCGAGACTCGCGCCGAGATTCCCCATCATGTCCGGCAGCGCGACGTTGACGATCGAGCTGTCGATGACCTGCATCAGCGCCGCGAGCACGACGGCGAACGCGATGATGTATTTGTGCGGATCGCCGCGCGACGCGGTGATCGGTGTGACCGGTGTTCCGACGGTGACGTCGTCGGCGACGGCGGCGTGAGCCAAGATGTCCTCCTGCGCAGCGCGACGCCGCGCGTTGTCTAGCTGCGCGAAGCGGTCTTGCGTGTGCGCGAGCGTGGGCGAGACTCGCTCTCGCGTCCGCGCTGCTCCCACTCGGCGAGCGCCTGCTCGAGCCGCTCGATGACGAAGTTCTGCACGTCGTCGATCGAATCGATGCGCTCGCGCACAACCGGGGAGAGCTCCTCCGCCTGCCCGCGCAGATCATCGGCGAGTGTCTGGATGCGACGCCAGCGGTTCACTCTCGACTGAACGATGCGCACGAAGAAATCGGGGGCGAGCTCGTAGTAGTCGCGCCGGTCGCCGGCGCGCGTGACACGCTCGGCGATCCCCCGCTCGAGCAGCCGTCGCGCATCGGTGCTGACGCTGGCCTTGCTGACGTCGAGCGCGGCGGAGAGCTCATCGAGCGATTTCGGCTCGTTGGCGAGGAGGAGCAGGGCAAAGAGCCGCCCGGCGATGGGCGAGAGCCCATCGCTTTCCGTGGCGAGCCCCATCCGGTCGACGAAATTTCGCTGTGCGCGTTCCATGATTCGGCCTTTCAGATCGTTCAGTATAAACTGAACGATAGGGGAGGGCGTAGGGTATCGCAAGCGGGCTCGTGGGGGACGGCGGGAACTGCTCATAGCTGCCGGGTAGCGGGTAGCGGGTTGCGGGTTGCGGGGAGGAACGCCGCGCCTTCGGCGGCGGCTTGATTGAAAACGGCGCCGCCCGGTGAACGCTGTTTCATGAAAGCGACGCCATGGGCGTCGCACACCGCCCCGCAAGCCGCAACCCGCGACCCCCAACCCGCTACCCGCTGGTGTCGTCCTTGACGCTTCCCCGCCAAGCCCCCCATTGTCGAGCATGACCACTCGCCGCTCCTTCGTCTCATCCATGCTCGGCGCCGGCGTGTCGTTGCCCGTCATGCGCGAGAGTGCGTTTCGTGATCTCTTCCGCGCCGAACCCATCGCCGCCGGGCGCGCGGCGCTGCGTGTCGCCGAGGACGAGACGTACTGGCGGGAGATCCAGCGTGCGTTCGATCTCGATCGCACGATGATCAATCTCAACAACGGTGGCTGCAGCCCCGCGCCGACGCACGTGCTCGAGCAGATGATTCGCGATCTGCGCTTCTCGAACGAGCTGCCGACGGAGCACATGTGGCGCGTGCTCGAGCCGCGGCGCGCGTCGGTGGGGCGCGAGCTGGCGACGGCGTTCGGGGGGGATCCGGGAGAGATGGCGATCGTTCGCAATGCCGCCGAGGCGAACGAGACGATGATCTTCGGGACCGACCTGCAGCGCGGCGACGAAGTGATCTTCACGACGCAGAACTACCCGCGCATGCAGAACGCCTGGCGGCAGCGCGAGCGGCGCGACGGCATCGTGCTCAAGCGGGTGAAGATCGAGACGCCGGTGAAGAGCACCGCGTCGTACGTCCAGCAGATCGCCGACGCGATCACGCCGCGCACGAAGGTCATCGAAGTGATGCACATCAGCTTCATGACCGGGTACATCGCGCCGGTGCGCGAGATCGTCGAATTGGCGAATTCCAGGGGAATTCGCGTCTTCATAGACGGGGCTCACGCCTTCGCGCACTTGCCGTTCAAGCGCGACGACCTCCGCGCCGACTACTACGGCACGAGCCTCCACAAATGGATGCACGCGCCGATCGGCACCGGCTTCCTCTATGTGCGCCGCGACCGGATCTCCGGCCTCTGGCCGCTGATGGCCGGATCGGTCGAACAGGAAGCCAACATCCGGAAGTACGAGGAGATCGGCACGCATCCGGCCGCGAATCACAACGCCATCGCCGTCGCGATCGCCTTCACGCGCGGGATCGGGATGGATCGCAAGATTGCCCGGTTGCGCTACCTCCGCGACCGGTGGGCGAAGCAGATCCTCGCCGCCACCGACCGGGCGTACATGATCACCCCCATCGGCGTCGGCGAAAGCGGCGCGATCGGGGTGTTCGGCGTCCGCGGGATGGACATGGCGAAGCTCGGCGGGTGGCTCCTGTCGAAGCACAACATCGTCACGACGCCGATGGTGAACGACGAGTTCCAGGGGATGCGCATCACGCCGAACGTCTACACGACCGTCGACGAGGTCGATCTGTTCGCCGGCCGCGTGATTTCGGCGATCAAAACCGGGGTGGCCTGAACGGGGGTGCGGCGACGGAAACCCCCATGCCGCTGGGGTTTACAACGGTGCACCGTCAGCCCGCGTAACCCTAATGCATGACCGAGCCGGCGCTTCCGTTCGGAGGCGCCGGTTTTCTTCCGAACCCGTTTCTGGTGCGTAGGTTACGGCCTGCGCTCTCTCCCTCCGACAGTCATGTCCTCTCGTTCGGTCTCGCTCGCCCTTACTCTCCTCTCCGGCGTCCTGATCGCGGGCTGCAAGCAGGAAGCGGCGCAGGCCTTCGCGCTCCCCACCGCCCAGGTCGCGCGCGGCGACATCGACGTCCGCGTGCGCGCGACGGGTGTCGTCGAGACGATCGATCCCGTCGAGATCAAGTCCAAGGCAGGCGGCGCGATCGTGCAGCTTCCGGTCGAGGTCGGCAGCGTCGTTCAGGCGCGCGGCCTCCTCGCGCAGATCGACCCGCGCGACGTCAAGAACAAGTTCGATCAGGCGGTCGCCGACGACGTCGTCTCGTACGCCTCCCTCGAGAAGGCGATGCGCGACCAGGCGCGCAAGGACACGCTCTTCGCCCGCAAGGTCATCACCGCGTCGGAGCACGACAGCACGCGCTCGTCGATCGCCTCGGCGCGCGCCGACGTCGTCTCGAAGCGCGCCGCGCTCGACCTCGCCCGCCAGGGACTCGAGGATGCGAGCATCGAAGCGCCGATCTCTGGCACGGTCGTCTCGCGTCCCGTCTCCATCGGCTCGATCGTCACGCCGGCGAACGGCCAGGCGTCCGGCACGACGCTCATGACCGTCGCGAACCTTGGCCGCGTGCGCATGCGCGTCACGATCGACGAGGTCGAGATGGGCAACGTGCGCGTCGGCCAGACCGCCACCGTCGCCGTCGACGCATTTCCCGACCGCACCTTCAACGGCGTGATCGAGAAGGTCGAGCCGCAGGCGGTCGTCTCGCAGGGTGTTACGTTCTTCCCGGTGCAGATCACGATCGACAATCGCGAAGGCCTGCTCATGCCCGGCATGAGTGGCGAAGTGACGATCAAGGCCGCGGACCTCAAGAACGTCGTGCAGATTCCGATCGACGCGATCCGTCAGACGAACGAGCTCGCGCCGGTCGCGCGCATGTTCGGCGTTCCGGTCGACTCGATCATCAATCAGATGCGCGCCGATCTCGTGAGCACCGAGGGC
>CBHWBX010000324.1:0-5431 GCA_966111935.1 uncultured Gemmatimonadaceae bacterium | reverse complement strand
CCCGGGGGCGCGTTTCAGCTCGCGCCGCTGGCCGGCCGATCGCTTTGCCGCGATCGGCGATCTCGTCGCACAACGCGGGCTCGGCGTCGCCCTCACCGGCACGGCGAGCGAGGCTGAGATCACCGCCGAGGTAGCGAGCCGCATGCGGAGCCCGGTGCATGATCTGACCGGCCGGCTCTCGCTCGGCGGATTCGGCGCGGCCGTCGCCGGTGCCTCGCTCGTCGTATGCAACGATACCGGAACGTCCCACGTCGCCGCGGCCGTCGGCACGCGTAGCGTCGTCGTCGCTTCCGGATCGGACGTCACGCGCTGGTCGCCGCAGGATGCGCGACGTCACCGCGTGCTCTGGCACGACGTCCCGTGCCGACCCTGCATGCACGAGCACTGTCCGACCGAACATGAATGCGCCGTCGGCGTTTCGATCGACGATGTCTTCCTGGCGAGCGACCAGCTCCTGGAGGAGCTCAATGCCCAGGCGTAACCCGTCACGCCGACTGCGCGTTCTCACCTGGCATGTCCACGGCAACTACCTCTGGTACCTGTCGCAGACGCCGCACGATTTCTACGTGCCGTTCAATGCGAGCCGGACGCACCCGTATGGCGGACGTGCGGGCACATTCCCCTGGCCGCCGAATCTTCACGAGCTTCCGCTCGAGCTCGTGCCCGACGCCGACTTCGACTGCGTTCTCTACCAGTCGATGCGGAACTTCGAGGATCGATTCGATGTTCTGACGCCGGCGCAGCGTCGTGTGCCGCAGATCTATCTCGAGCACGATCCGCCGCTCGATCATCCGTTCGCGCAGCAGCATCCGATCGACGATCCAAACGTTCTCGTCGTCCACGTGACGCCGTGGAACGCCGAGATGTGGAACGCCGGGCGGTCGCCCGTCCGCGTGATCGAGCACGGCGTGCTCGTCCCGGACGACGTTCGCTGCACCGGCGTGATTCCGCGTGGCATCTGCGCGATCAACCATCTGCGCTCGCGCGGGCGACGCATGGGGGCCGACGTCTTCTGTCGCGCGCGTGACCGCGTCCCGATCGATCTCGTCGGCATGGATGCCGAGTCGCTCGGCGGCATCGGCGAGATCGACCCGCCTCGGCTCGCGGCATTTCAGGCGAAGTATCGATTCGCCTTAAGCCCAATTCGCCAGACGAGCCTCGGCCTCGCATTGCTCGAGGCGATGGCGATCGGCTTGCCGGTCGTCGGGCTTGCGACCTGTGAGCTCGCATCCGTCATCCGGACCGGCGAGTCCGGGTTCGTCGACAGCTCGCTGTCGCGCGTCATCGACGCCGCCCGGCATCTGATCGACGATCCCACCGAGGCGCGGCGACTCGGCGACGGCGCGAGGCGCGTCGCGCGTGAGCGCTTTGGTATCGAGCGGTTTGCTGCTGACTGGGATCGACTCCTCCAGGAGGCCGTTGCATGACGCGCCGTATCGCCATGATCAGCGAGCACGCGTCTCCACTCGCCGTTCTCGGTGGCACCGACTGCGGCGGGCAGAACGTCTACGTCGCCCAGCTCGCACTGGAGCTCGCCGAGCGCGGGCACCTGGTAGACGTCTTCACCCGCCGCGACTGCGCCGACGGTCCGACAGTCGTTCCGTGGGCGCCGCGGGTGCGCGTCATCCATGCCGAGGCAGGGCCTTCCTGCGTTCTTCCGAAGGAGGCATTGCTGCCGTACATGCCCGAGCTGGCGCAGTCGATCGTCTCGTTCACTCGAGCTACGGGTGTGCGATACGACGTGATGCACGCGCACTTCTGGACCTCCGCCGTTGCGGCCCGTCACGTGCGCGACGAGCTGGCGGTGCCGTACGTCGTGACCTTCCACGCACTTGGTCGCGTGAGACGCCTGCACCAGGGGGCCGCGGATGAATTTCCCGAGTCGCGCGGTGAGATCGAGGAACAGATCGTCGCCGACGCCGATCGCATAATCGCCGAATGCCCGCAGGACGCAGAGGACCTGGTGGTGCACTACCGCGCGCGCCGCGAACGGATGTGCATCGTGCCGTGCGGGGTCGATCGGCGTCGCTTCCACCGGGTGACCCGCGAGCGCGCGCGGCACGTGCTCAGCCTCGACGCCGATCGTCCGATCCTGCTTCAGCTCGGACGCGTCGTGCCGCGCAAGGGAATAGACGACGTCATCCGCGCGCTCGGTCATCTGCATCATGATCACGACATCAAAGCCCAGCTGCTCGTCGTCGGCGGCGAGTCCGAAGTCCCGGACCATCGGGCGACGCCGCATCTCTCGATGCTGCGTGCCGTCGCCGAAGCGAGCGGCGTCGCCGAGGCCGTCACGTTCGTCGGGCGTCGCTCCGGCGACGTGCTGCGGTACTACTACAGCGCCGCCGACCTCTTCGTGACCACGCCCTGGTACGAGCCGTTCGGCATCACTCCGCTCGAGGCGATGGCGTGTGGGACGCCGGTCATCGGGTCGAACGTCGGCGGGATCAAGTTCACTGTCGTCGACGGCGAGACCGGCTTTCTCGTCCCACCGCGGGATCCCGCCGCGATCGCGTCGTGTGCGGCGCGGCTGCTGCGCGACCACGCGCTGCGTGCGCGCATGTCGCAGAGCGCCACGGCGCGCGTCCGCGAGCACTTCCGATGGCCGGACGTCGCCGCGTCGATCGATGGGTTGTATGCCGAGGTCATTCGCGAGCGCCGCCAGTCGACCGACGAGCACACGATCGTTCCGTCTCCGCCGATCGACGACGCAGCGACGGAGACGAGCGCATGAGGAAGGCGGTTCTCCTCGACAAGGACGGGACGCTCGTCGAGAACGTCCCCTACAACGTCGATCCGGCGAAGATCCGTCTCACCAAGGGCGCCGAGGTCGCGCTCCCGCGGCTGTCGCTCGCCGGATATCGCGTCGCCGTCGTGTCCAACCAGCCGGGCGTCGCCCTCGGTCATTTTGATGAGAGCGCGCTCGCGGGCATGGAGGCGCGCGTCGGCGATCTGCTCGCCGGGCTCGGCGTCTGCCTCGACGGGTTCTTCTACTGTCCGCATCACCCCGACGCAATCGTCGATCGCTATCGCGCCCGTTGCACCTGTCGGAAGCCGAAGCCCGGCCTTGTGCGTCGCGCCATGGCTGCGCTCGGTACCGACGCGAACAGCACCTGGATGGTCGGCGACATTCTCGACGACGTCGAGGCCGGCCGGCGGGTCGGCTGTCGCACGATTCTCTTCGACTCCGGCGGCGAGACCGAATGGTATGCGTCGCCATTGCGCGAGCCGCACTTCGTCGTACGTGATTTCGCGAAAATAGCCGACATCATTCTTGGCATGGGGGGCATGTGACGCCGCGGGTCGCTACGTGGAGCGCCGTGCGCCGGGTGCTTTGCATCCGCCTCGACGCGATGGGCGATGTCCTCATGACGTCGCCGGCGCTGCGCGCCGCGAAGGAGAGCGGGCGCGGCCGCCACCTCACGCTGCTCACATCGCCGTCGGGAGCCGGTGCGGCGCATCTCAATCCGTTCGTCGACGAGGTGATTGCCTACGACGCACCCTGGCTCAAGGCTACGGCAAGTCGGCCGAACGCCCGTCCCGATCATCAGATGATCGAGCGACTGCGCGATGCGCGCTTCGATGCCGCGGTGATCTTTACCGTGTTCTCGCAGAGCGCACTGCCCGCGGCGCTGATGGCCTTTCTCGCCGAGATCCCGCTCCGCCTCGCGCACGCGCGTGAGAATCCCTATCAGTTACTCACCGATTGGATCGCCGACCCCGAGCCGGCGAGCGGCATTCGACACGAAGTCGAGCGGCAGCTGGCGCTCGTGCGAAACGTCGGGTGGCGAACCGGGAACCTGCGTCTGGTACTGGACGTGCCGCGCCTGGCACGCGCGCAGGTCGCGCGTCTGCGTCTCGACCTCGGGTTGACCGACAACCGCTGGGTCGTGCTTCACCCCGGCGCGACGGCGGCGTCGCGCCGGTATCCCGGCGATCAGTTCGCCGCGGCGACGCGGCTGCTCGATGCCCAGTGGCGGCATCGCGTCGTCGTCACCGGCGAGGCCAGCGAGCAGAGTCTCATCGACGATGTGTGCGCTCGCATCGGACGCTCGGCGATCAATCTCGCCGGCATGCTCGACCTGCCGTCGCTCGCCGCGTTGATCGAGGCGGCACCGCTGCTCATCACCAACAACACGGGCCCCGCGCACATCGCCGCCGCGGTCGGTACGCCGGTGGTCGATCTCTATGCGCTCACCAATCCGCAGCACACGCCGTGGATGGCGCGGAGCAAGGTGCTGTCCCACGACGTCCCGTGTCGCAACTGCTTCAGGAGCGTGTGCCCGCTCGGCCACAACCAATGCCTGCGCGGCGTTGCGCCGTCCGAGCTCGCGAACGCCGCGCTCGAGCTGCTCACGATGTCCGTCTGATCCGGAGGTAAACGATGTACACGCTCGGCATCAACGCCGCGTTCCATGATCCCGCTGCCTGCCTCGTCAAGGACGGAGACGTCGTCGCTGCGGTCGAGGAGGAACGCTTCACGAAAATCAAGCACGGCAAGCGTCCGGTGCCGTTCTCGGCGTGGGAGCTGCCGTTCCATGCGATCGACTACTGCCTGTCGGCGGCGAACATCGATCTCTGCGACGTCAACCACGTCGCCTACTCGTTCAACCCGATCACGCTGCTCGGCGACCGCGCGCGCGACGCGACGATTCCGATTCCTCTCGATCCGTCGTCGTACCCCTCGGAAGCGAGCGACGCCGCACCCTGGGATCCGCTCTTTCTCTCGCACGTCCTGAACGCGCCGCGACAGCTCGTCGACGGGGCGCCGCTGCACTTACAGAAGCGTCTACAACGGTTCTGCTGGGACCCGCACCGCTGGCAGTTCGTCGACCATCACGCCGCCCACGCGGCGAGCGCCTATCTCGCGTCGCCCTTTCACGACGCCGCCATTCTCTGCATCGACGGGCGCGGCGAGCGTGCGACGACCAGCTACTGGGTCGGCCGCGGCGCGGCGATCGCGCCGCTCGGCCGCGTCGAGTTGCCGCATTCGCTGGGCCTGCTCTACGAGGAAGTCACCCACTATCTCGGCTTCCTTCGCTCGTCCGACGAATACAAGGTGATGGCCCTCGCCTCGTACGGCGCTCCGCGCTTCGCGCCGGTGTTTCGCGATGCGATCCACATCGGCGGCCGGGGACGGTACACCATCGCGCCGATCGATCTGGTCGCCGCATTCGGGCCGGCGCGCGAGCGCGGTGCCAGGATCGAGCAGCGACACTACGACATCGCCCGGTCACTTCAGCTCGTCCTCGAGGAGACGGCGATCGCACTCGCGACCTGGTTGCGCGAGAACTCGCTCGCCCGCGATCTCTGCATGGCCGGCGGCGTCGCGCTGAACTGCGTCATGAACGCGCGCATCCGCGACGCTGGGCTGTTCGAGCGCGTCTGGGTGCAGCCGGGTGAGGAAGTAGCCCTCGGTGTCGGTCGCGGT
>CBHWBX010000323.1:0-5456 GCA_966111935.1 uncultured Gemmatimonadaceae bacterium | reverse complement strand
TGGAGGAACTTGTTCATGAGAGATTTCGAAAGGGCTTCGATCGCCGCGCGATCGCCATCGGACAGATGCCGCAGGCGCCGCATCGCGTCGTCCACTTCGCGCGCGCGCAGCGCGTCCATCCGCTCGCGCATCTCCGTCAACACGGGGACGGCCGCCAGCCCCGCGACCCAGTCCCAATACTTCGAGACCTCGCCGTCGATCAGCTCCTCGGCCGACGGCAGCTCGGCGCGCCGACGCTCGAGGTTCGCCGAGACCACGGCCTGTAGGTCGTCGAGGTTGTAGAGGAACACATTCTCGAGATCGCCGACCGCCGGATCGACGTCGCGCGGCAGCGCGATGTCGAGAATGCAGAGCGGCCGGTCGCCGCGCGCCGCGAGCGCCGGCTTCACGTGCTCGGGAAACACCACCGCGTGCGGCGCCGCCGTGGAGCACATCAGCACGTCGACGTCGGCAAGGGCGCTCCAGCACTCGTCGTAATGCATCGCCACCGCGCCGTGCCGCTGCGCGACTTCCACCGCATGCGCGTAGGTGCGGTTCGCGACGATCGACGTGCGCACGCCCTGGTCGGCGAGACACTCGAGCGCGAGCTCGGCCATCTCCCCCGCTCCGAGCACCATCGCGCGCTTCCCGGCGAGCGAGCCGAAGATCTGCTTCGCGAGCTGTACCGACGCCGAGCTCACCGACGCCGCGCCGCGCGCGATCGAGGTCTCGTTGCGCACGCGGCCGGCCACGAGCAGCGACGTCTGGAACAGGCGGTTGAGCATCGGGCCGGAGTGCGCTCGCGACACTTCCCACGCATCGCGCACCTGCCCGTGAATCTGCGCTTCGCCGAGCACCATCGAATCGAGACCGCTCGCGACGTGGAAGAGATGCGACACCGCCTCGCGGTCGCGGCGCACATACCCGAACCCGGACGCCTCGGCGCCGAGCCGCGCCGAGAGCGCCGACCAGACGGCCTGCGCCGCGTCGGTGTCTTCCTCGACGAGATAGAGCTCGGTGCGGTTGCAGGTCGAGAGGACGACCGCCTCGCGCGCGCCCGTCTGCTCGCGGAGCGCCGTGAGCGCGTCGCCGATCTCGCTCGGCCGATAGGCGATCTTCTCGCGCACGTCCAGCGACGCGCCGCGATGGTTGATCCCGACGACGGTCAGCGCCATTCGCGCACCCTCGCCGCGAGCGAGCCCCGCTCGACCTGCTCGCAGAAGTCCACGCCGACGAGCGCTGCCGACGCCTCCTGCCAGCGCGCGCGATCGCCGCCGTCGATCAACGAGCGGCGGAGTGACGCAAGCTCGCCGACGACGCCGGCGTAACGAGCGTCGATGCGCGTCGCGACCGCGTCGCGAATCCGCGCCGCCGCGGCCGGCACACCGCCCGCCGTGATCGCGACCACGACATCCCCGGCGCGATGCACAGCGGGAGTCACGAACGTTCCGATGTCCGGCGCGTCGGCCACATTCACGGGGAGCCCGCGCCCCCGCGCGGCGCGCGCGACCTCCTCGTTCACCGCGGCGCTGTTCGTCGTCGCGAAGACGAGCGTGACGTTGTCGAGCTGCGACGCATCGAACGAGGCGTACGTGAGGCGAATGCGGCCGCCGGCCAGCGACTCGAGCTCCGACGCGATCGCCGGCGCGACGACGTGCACCCTGGCGCCGGCGTCGTACAGCGCGCGCACCTTCCGCACCGCCACCGACCCGCCGCCAACGACGAGCGCCGAGATCGTCGCGCCCTCGAGCATCACCGGATACGCGCTCACAGGAATTGCCCCGCGGCCGGGCTCGCGACCCGGAACGCCACGTAGAGGACGAGCACCGCGACGAACGCCATGCTCGAGTACTTCGCCGCGCGCTGCGCCTGCCAGCCCCGCGCCATCCGTCCGATCGCCACACACGTGACTGCGAACCAGGCGCCGAGCCCCCAGACGAGCTGGGGCAAGTTCATCTGGTGATAGGCGATGGAATACGAGCCCGCGAGCACGACACCCAATGTGAGTCCAAGCCAGCCGGCGATCGCCGAGACGTGGTTGACCCGGTCGAGCGTCGCCAGCGGAGGAAAGAGCCGGAAGAGCGAGCCGAATCGACGCGACTTCAGCTCGTGTCGCTGCACGAGGTACATCGTCCCCGCGGCAGCGGCCGTCGCGAACGCCGCGATGCCGACGAAGCTCAGCGCGATGTGTGAGAACAGCCAGACGCCTTGCATGCCGGCCGCCGCCTGCCCAGGGGTGAGCCCGATGATGTTGGCGAAGATCGTCGGGATCGCCGCGAGCGGCGCGGCGACGAGGGCCATGCTCACGTCGCCGGCGAGCAGCTCGACGATCAGCAGGGTCACGGCGAGGACCAGCCCGGCGAACGACAGCGACGGACCGAGTCCCGTCAGCGGAACAGCGCTCGACTGTAGCGCGAACGCCACGAGTCCCGCGAGATGCGCGAGGACGCCGACCCCAAGGACGGCCGCAACCCCGCGTACCGGTGCACGCACCGGACGGGCAATCGGCACCGCGGCAAGGGCCGCGGCGCCGAGGTAGCAGGAGATGGCGACGAAATGGGCGATCGCAATCATGGCGGTCGCCCAAATCTACTGTGGGAACACAGCTTACGGCATCTTTGCCGAGACGCGCGCCTTCGTCCCCGCTTCGATCTTCGTCTGCTCGAGCTCGGTGATCACGGCCGTCGCACCGTACGGTGTGACGCGGAGCACTTCGCCGCGCGCGATCCAGACCTCCGGAAGCGCGAGATCGCGCCCTTCTCCGGCGTTTTCACGCGGGTAGTACAGCTCGATCTGGTCCCCCGTCGTGAGGTCGCGGCGCGACAGGTCCACCACCACGTAGGTCTGAACGCTCGGAAGCTGCTGCGAGTTCTGGACGTACCGAACCTGCCCCGCCTTGCCGTTCTGAATCGGCGCGGGACGGCCGGAGAGAATCGCCGCGCTGCTGTCGAGCGGGATGAGCCGCTGCCCCTCGAGTACTTCCTCGAACATCTTCGTCACGCGACCAGTCGCCGCCTCGCCATTCCGCGCCGAGCGCGTGACTTCGATGATCCCCGTCGGGACGACGATCTGGCCGAACCCTTCGATGAACGGTCCCATGCGGTAGGTGAGATACTGCTCGTGCTCCGCGGCGACCGAGCCGACCGGCGGCGACACGAACACCGCGTCGTACAGATGCATCCGCGAACGATCGTTCCCCGGGACGCTCGGCAGATCGCGCGCGGTGATCAGGTAGCCCGACCCGCGTGGACCGTTCTGCTGGTCGACCCAGGGTGCGGCGATGTATTCACCGGTGCGAATGGCGGGGGGCAGCGTCTCGGTCTGGCGCGGCATCACCGAGTCGACCGGCGCACGGAGCGCAGGCGCCGGTGCAGGGGTCGGCATGACCGGCGTCACGACCGCGGGCGCGGGCTCGGGCGCAGCGGCGATGGTCTTCTCCGCCTGGCTGGGGAGCTTGAGAACCTCGCCCGGATAGATCCAGTGCGGATCTTCGATCTGATCGGTGTTGAGACGGTAGATCTCGGGCCACAGGAACGCGTCGCCAAGATAGTGCTGGGCGAGATCCCACAGCGTGTCGCCGCGCTTCACGGTGTGCGTCGCGGGGCGCGCCGACGTGGCCGGCTGCTGCGCCGCGAGCGAACCGGCGGAAAGACTCAGAAAAACGGCGGCCGTCGTGAGCACCGCGCGTGATTGGCTGCGGTCATCCCGCAGGGGCATGGCAGACTCCAGGTAATTCGTGAAGTACGTCCCGAATGGCAGACGGCGCCACGGTGATCCGACGATCAGACGGCCTCAGGGGAAACGGGGATCGGGAGTCGAGAATCGGGCGGAAAAGCGAAAAGGGGGGCAGGGGTGATTCTGGGCACCAATTCGCGCCGGGTCCGGGGACCACCGGGTATGGGGTGTCTATACTGGGGCGTAAATCCCAAAGGGGGCGCTTGCGTTTTGCTCGACCAGAATGCGCGCCTGGTCCGGCTCCGACCGGGCTATTTCGCCTTCGTGACCGCCGGCGGTTTCCAGGTGCCGTCGATCATCGCCTGCCCCGGCCAGTAGTCGCGAAGCATGAGGACGAAATCGCCACTCGGCGCGGGAAGCCAGTTCGTCCCTCGCGCCGCCGGCGGCGGGACCTGCTGCACGTAGATGTCCGTCGAGCCATCGGCATTCTTTCGCAGCGGCATCCACGAGCTGATCGCGTACCGGTTGATCGGATTGTCGACGAGGAAGTTGTGAGCGTCGTACATCGTGATCGACCAGAACGCTTTCGTCGGCGGCTCCTGTCCGGAGGCGAAGTGGACGACGTAGTCGCTTGCCCCGTTCAGCTTCCGGCCTTCGCTGTCGGTCGTCGTCGTCGGGTAGAGCGCGTCCTCAGGGAGATTGCACCCAAGCCCCTTGAGGGCGACCACGGCGCGCGTGAGGTATTTCGTCCCGTACTCACCGCAATCGCCGATCGAGATCCAGCCATTGTTCACCCGCGAAACCGACGTGACGGAGCGCTGGATCTTCGCCAGTCCGGCATTCGCCCCCGCGTCGATCGCGCCCGCCTGGGCGGGATCCGGCTTGAATTCGCCCGGTCGCAGGCCGATGCGCGCCATCCGCGCGACCATCGGAGCGTCGGCGGCGAGGGGCGGATTGTCCTTCATCGCGCGCGCCATCGCCGTGAAGAATTCCGCGCCGGTCATTCGATTCACCTGCGTCAGCACGGCGGTCTTCATGTCGACGCCGGGATCGACCGTCCCCGCGGGCCAGGTGAACGGCTTGCCGTAGCCGGCGAGCGGTTTCGTCGTGATCGCCTGCTGGAGCGGGTTCACCGCCGGATAGTCGCGTGGGCCGTTCGCCTGGATGCGATTGATGACCCAGACCATGTTCGTCGGCGACTTCACGGTCGTCGTGATTCCGGCCGGCGCGGTCCCCCGCCACGCCGGTCCGGCGACGAGAATGTCCTGCGCGGCGGTGCCGGTCGTCCGCTTGCCCGGCGAGGCGATGACGTTCGTCCAGCCGTCGAGCATCTCCATGACGTAGTAGCGGCCGTGCGTATCCGGCATGTGGACGACGATCGGCCCCTTCGAGACGTCGAGCCACATCGAGTTGTACAGCGTGTTCACGTTGGGCGCGACGGCGTCCCGGTACGCCGCCGTCGGATACGCATAGAGCGCGGCGACCTGATTGACCGGCGCGCGTCCCTGCCCCGGGCTCGGTACGTTCGTCATCACGCGCCTCGAGACGTCCATCGAGACGAGTGGATAGCCGAAGATGTAGGCGTCGGCCGCGATCGACGCGATGTCCGGGTCGAGCCTGCGCGTTCCGGGCGCCGACCGCGGACGCACCTGCGCGATCGCGGTGGCCGCGACGAGCAGCAGCCCGAGCGTTTGTACCACCGCCCTCGACAGTGTCATGGCGCCTCCACATGGATGTCTGAAGGAGCCCTGATGCTACGTAGTGTCGCATCGAACCGATCAGTGGACGAAAGGCGGATGCGA
>CBHWBX010000322.1:0-5477 GCA_966111935.1 uncultured Gemmatimonadaceae bacterium | reverse complement strand
ATCTCGGCCGTCTGCACCGTCTCGACGTCGTTCGCGAAGACGGATACGTCGACGTCCTGACCGGCCCGCGGCGTCGCGAAGAGATCCTTCACCATCTTGAGCGCGCCCTGATGGTGCTGGATCATGAAGGTGAGGAAGAGACGATCGAATTCCTTGTCCTTCGCGGCGTCGAGCTGCGCGAGCTGCTCGGTCGTGAGCATGCCCGACATCGTCATGTGGCGCCACGACGACGTGTCGGGCGCGAACTGCTTGTTCGCGTGCAGCCATTCCTGCATCAGCTTGATCTCGGCCTGCTGCGACTGATCGATCTTGTTCGCGAACTTCTGGAGGCGCGGGCTCGCCTGATGGCCGGCGGCGAGGCGCGACATGTAAATCGCCTGGGCGTGGTGGGCGATCATGCCCTGCATGAAGCGCACGTCGGCTTCCGTATAGATGGCGCCCTTCGGGATCGTGACCGGGGGCAGCCCCATGTTCATGTGGCTGTGATCCATGCCGGCCATGCCGGCCATCGGATCCTGGGCGCGGGCCATCGTCGGACGGGCGGCGACGACCAATGCGGGAACAGCCGCGGCGACGAGGCCGCGGCGGAGCAGTTGGCGGGGGTTCATCTTCTGACCTTGCTTCGACTTGGGAGAGAGTACAGTCCTAGTACTCTACGCGCCGTCCCGCCCGGTCGCTAGCATGGTCAACCAGTAAACGGTTGTTCCAACTACCGGTTTGATGCCGGCGACGCCTGGGCCTCGTACACCACCTTTCCATTGAACAGCGTCATCAGGCACCGGGCGTCCTTGATCTGATCGGTCGGCACCGAGTAGAAGTCGCGATCCCAGACCGCGAGGTCGGCGTACTTCCCGACCTCGATCGACCCGATCTTCTTCTCGAGATACATCTGATGCGCCGCCCAGATCGTCACGGCGCGCAGCGCGTCGTGCACGTTCACCGACTGCGCGGTGCCGAAAACGTCGTTGCCGTAGACGCCGAGGAGCGGCTGCCGCGCGATCGCCGACCAGATGCCGTAGCGCGCCGGGAAGGGCGTCACGCCGTAGTCCGAGCCGTTCGCCCAGATCATGCCCTTGTCGCGGAAGCTCCTGAACGGATTGAGACGCAGCGATCGCGCGGGACCGAAGTTCCCCGCATATGTATCGCCGAGCCACCAGGCGAACGACGCGCTCGGCTCCGGATAGCCGGCATCGAAGTCGCGCTGTAGCCGCGCCATCACGTCGATCGCGTGATCGGTCGGGATGTTCGCGTGGATGATCGCGTGGCGCAGCCCCTTCTTCGGATTCTCCCGCATCGCCTGATCGTAGGTGTCGACCACCCAGTCGATCCCACGATCGCCGATCGAGTGTACCGCGACGTGCATCCCCGCGTCGTGATACATGCGGATCAGCAGGCGAATCGTGTCGGCGCTCGACGTCGGATAGCCGCGATTGCCGGTGTCGGTCCCGCGATAGTCCTTGCTCCAGTCGTCGTACATCCACGCCGTGCGCGCGCCGCCGGAGCCGTCGATGTACAGCTTCACGCCGCCGGCGATCACGTGATCGTCGCCCGTCGATTCGTACGGCTTCGTCATCGAGGCGAAGTCGGCGATCACGCGCTTCGCATTCTCGACGGTGCGGCCGCCGGTCCAGAGCGCGAACACGCGCACGTTCAGCGCGCTGTCGCGCTCGACCTTCTTGTAGATGTCCCACGTCGCGCGCGCGATGCCGGGATCCTTGAGCCCCGTCATCCCTTCGGCGTTGAACGCCTTCACGAAATCGCGAATGCCGGCTTCGGTCTGCGCGGTCGTGCGATTCGGAATCAGACGACGTACGAGACCGGCGGCGCCTTCGCGCAGCAGACCGGTCGGCGTGCCGTCGGGATAGCGATCGATCGTGCCGCCGGGCGGATTGGGCGTGTCCTTCGTGATGCCGGCAAGTCGCAGCGCGACCGAGTTGGCGACGCCGTAGTGTCCCGTCGTCTGCGTGAGAAAGACCGGATTCTCCGGCGACACCGCGTCGAGATCGCGCGCCGTCATCACGCGGCGCTCGGTCAGCTTGCCCTCGTCCCAGCCGCGCCCCTGAATCCACTCGCCGTGCTCGCCCGTCTTCACCTTCGCTTCGATCGCCTTCGCGACGTCGGCGATGCTCTTCACGTTCGGGTAGCTCAGATCGACGACGAACAGCCGATCGCCGCCGCCGCCGGAGAAGTGCGCGTGTGCATCGAGCAGTCCGGGCGTCACGGTGCGGCCGTGCAGGTCGATGCGACGCGCATTCGGCGCCGCGACGCGCTCGACGTCGGCGTTGCTGCCGACGGCCACGATCTTGTCGCGGGCGATGGCCACGGCCTGTGCGATGCGATCGCCGGCATCGACCGTCAGCACCTTGCCGTTGACGAGAATGAGATTGGCGCGCGCCTGTTGCGCCTCGGCAGGTGCAGCGAACGCGGCGACGGCCGCGACGAGAAGAATGCGTTTCACGGATTCGGGGAATTCAGGACGAGAAACGAGATAAACGGACGACGCCGTAGAAAGAGATGGCGCCGCATCTTACCGCGCAATCCGGTTCGGCGCGCCGCTTGCTCGGTTGGTCGAGTCGGAACGAACGACAGAACAGGAGTACGACCATGGGCGGCGCACATCTTCATCTCCTCGTCAATCATGCACCGGTGCTCGGCAGCCTGTTCGCCCTCGCACTATTCGCAGCGTCGTACCTCTGGGCGCCGGATGTGCTCCGCCGCACGGCGTTCGTCGTCCTGATCGGAACCGCGCTCGCCGCCGCGGCGGCTGATCTCTCGGGCGATCCTGCGCAAGACGCCGTGCGCGGATTGCCGGGCGTGAAGCGCGAGCTGATCCACGAGCACGAGGAGATGGCCGAGAAGGCGTTCATCGCGACGGGACTCGTCGGCGTGATCGCGCTCGTGCTACTGGTGAGGTCGCGGCGCACGCCCGTGCCGGCGTCATCGGGTGCGATCGGTCTCGTCTGCGCGATCGTCGTCGCCGCGATGATGGCATACACCGCGCTGCTCGGCGGACGCATTCGTCACACCGAGGTTCGTCCCGGCGCGACGAAGGCCGACGCGGCGGTGATCGAAGCACCGCCGCCCGGCCGTCCGCCGGAACAATGATCACTCGACGCGCAGTGTCGTCGCCGGATCTACCGCGGCGGCCTGTCGTGCGGGAACGAACGACGCCGCCGCGGCGACCGCGAGGAGGATGAGGGCGATCCCCGCGCCGATGAGGTACGGATTCACCTCCGGCGCGATGATGATGCCCTTCGCCATCGCGATCTTCAGCGCGGCGACACTGAGCGGAAGACCGAGCGCGATGGCGGTGACTCCAGCGCGGACGCCCGACGACACGAACATCCGAGCGATCATCCCCGGATTCGCGCCGATCGCGATCCGGATGCCGATCTCGCGCGTCCGCTGGCGAACAGCGAGCGACACGACGCCGAACAGGCCGAGCGATGCAAGCAGCAGCGCGAGCGCGCCCCCCGCGCCGACGAGACCCGCATTCTGGAGCGCCGCCTGATACTCGTGCTCGTCCACCTGCGCGAGGGTCATCACCGATGTCACGGGAAGCGCCGGCGCCTTCGCGCGCAGGAACTTGCGCAGCTCGGGGACGAACGCCGCCGCCGGCCCGCGGGTGCGCACGAGGATGCGGTCGTGCTCCCAGTGCTTGCCGCGCGCCGTGTAGACACGCACCGGCGCCTCCGCCTGCGCGACGCCGCCGTTCCAGGACATGCCGGGCAGGCGACGCGTCGCGTCATAGACGCCGACGACGGTCATCATTAGAGAATCCTGATGGAGGTCGCGCAGCCCCGGCGACGGGAGCCTGCGTCCGATCGGATTCTCCGATCCCCACAGCCGTCGCGCGATGTCGCTCCCGATCACCACCGGATAGTCGGCGGCGGCGGTGTCGGCGAGCGTGACGTCGCGGCCCAGAATGATCGGCACATCGACGACCGCGAACCAGCCGGGGGCGGTGCCCTCGAGGTGGATGATCGTCGGCACCGTGTCGGCCGCCGGGTTCCTGACCGCTCGGTCCGGGACGTGGACGCCGCGGATCTCGAACGCCGTCGCTTCCTGCACCGCGTTCAGCACGTCCGGACGCTCGGCGATCCGCGGCACCAGTGAGTCGACGGCGTCGGGCCGCTGCGCGGCCGGACCGTCGTGCGCGAGCGGACGAAACCTCGCCGTGATCACCTGCCGGCTCATCTCCGGCGCGAACGGACGATACTGGCTGATCGTGAGCGTGAGCATGGTCCCGAGCAGCACCAGCAGCGGCTGCGACAGTGCGATCTGGGCGATCACGAAGCCGCGCTGTAGTCGCGAGCGACTCGTCGTGCCGGTGCCGGACGAGCGCAGCGCGTCGGCGAGATCGGTGCGGGTCGCGTGCAGCGCCGGCGAGAGGCCGAAGAGGATGCCCGTCGTCAGCGCCATCACGAGCACGAACACGAACGTCCACACGTCGGGTGTGAGGTCGACTTCGTGGACCTCCGTCTTCGCCGCGTAGGCCAGGATCCACCAGGCGAGGGTCAGCCCGATCGCGGCGCCGGTCGTCGCGAGCATCGCCGACTCGGTGACGAGCTGACGCAGGAGACGAAAGCGTGTCGCGCCGAGGGAGAGTCGAACGGAGATCTCGTGGCGTCGTCCCACGGCGGCGGCGACCATCAGCGAGCTCACGTTCATCCAGGCGACGAGCAGAATGAGCACGCCGATGCCGAGCATCATCGTCATGGCGATGATCATTTCCTGGGTGTCTTTGCCAGGCGGCGGCTGCTGCAGCGCGATCGCGTCCGCGATACGGCCCATGCCGACGCGCGTCGCCGAGTCCGGGAGAGCGCGGGTAACGATCTGGCGCGCGAACGCCGTCGCCTGTTCGCGCGAGGCGCTCGGCGCGAGCTGCGCGAAGAGCGCGAGCGCGGACTCGTCATTCGCCCAGCGCGGTGAAACGCGGTCGATCGCCGCGCGCGCGCTCAGCGGCATCCACAGCGCCGGCTCGCCCATGTTGCGCAGCGCACCCTGAAAACGCGGCGGTGCGACGGCAATGACCTGCACCGGTACCTGATTGACGACGATCCGCCGCCCGACGGCCGATGCGGGATCGCCGAACAGCTGTTCGGCGCTGGCGTACGCGAGCACCGCGCTCAGGTCCGGCGTGCCGTCGTCGGCGCGGAACGACCGCCCCGCCGCGAGCTGCACGCCGAGCGTGCCAAGGAAGTTCGGCGTGACGAACTGCGCGCCGACGCCGCGCGCGCCGGTGCTGTCGCCGCCGTCGAGAATGACCTCGTCTTCCATCCATGCGGCGACGCCGCGAAAGATCTCCCGTCGCTCGCCGAGCGCGCGCAGCTCGTCGATCGTGAAGCCACGCGGCTCCCACCGTCCGGTGCGCGTCGCGCGTTCCTGTCCCCAGATGCGCACCTGTCCGCGATCCGACGGCACGCCCGGCGCCGGGCGGAAGAAGTACGCCTGGATCATCGAGAAGATGAGCGTGT
>CBHWBX010000321.1:0-5506 GCA_966111935.1 uncultured Gemmatimonadaceae bacterium | reverse complement strand
GGTACAGCTGGCCGGTGACCGGATTCTTGATCGTCGCCACCGTCGGGTCGAGCCTCGCTTCGTTGATGCAGGTGGTGCTCGAAGCGTTCTTGCAGTAAAGGATCTGCGCCCAGGGGTTCGCCGACGCACCGAAATCAGTGAGCGTCAGCACGACCCAGCCCGCCGGATTCGCCGTCGGTACGAAACGCACCGAACGCTCGAAGTCGACGTGTGCATAGCCCTGAGCATCGAGCCATGCCTTGGTGTTGATCGTGACCGGCGACGTCGCGAGCGGACAGGGCTTGTCCCACTCCCCGTTGCCGTACGTCGACTTCACCGGATCGCACAGCGAGTGCGCCGGGAAGGTGATGCTGTTCCCCGCACCCAGGTTGTAGTACGTCGAGCGACTCGGGTCGATCACGAAGCTGAAGCGCAGCGTGTCGGAACCCGTCAGCGCCGCCGTCGCGCCACCGCCGATCAAGCCGGTGTCCGTCGACGACTCACTCCGTGGCGCCACCGTGTTGTCCGAGCATCCCGCAGCCAGCATCGCGGTCAGCGCGAGCACGGTCGTGATTGCCTTGTTCATCAAAGCCTCCATCGGCAGTTGATCGTGATGCGTCATGCACCCACCGCACGTCCGCGACGGGTACACTCTGCGCCTCGGATTATCGGCCGATGTGCGGATCGATGAATTTTTTCTGAAGTCGTGCAACGAAACGTTGCATCGTGGAACGGACTGAGGCAGGGCGCGCGGTTTGCACGTCGCGGAGCCCACCAGGAGACGACGTGAAGATCACCCTGCTTTCCGAAGACCGAATCCGTCTCGAGCCCATCCCGGGCCCGATGACGATCGAGGCGCCGACGGCCGACCGCAGCTATTCGCCATTTCATATGATGGCGAGCGGCCTCGCCTACTGTACGTTTTCCGTGATGTACGCCTGGGCCGAAGCGGCGAAGCTCGACGCCTCAGACCTCACCCTCGAGGTGTCGTGGGAGTTCGCCGAGGAGCCGCACCGCGTCGGCAAGTACGACGTCAGCTTCCGGTGGCCGTCGCTCCCCGAGCGCCGGCTCGACGCCGCCCGACGCGTCGCCGAGCTCTGCGCCGTCCACGCGACCCTCCAGCACCCGCCCACCGTCAACATCGAGCACGCCGCATGACGGTCCCCGTGGTGCGGTTCACGGTCGCAAACGTCGACGCCGCCTCCGGAACCGGGCGGCCATACACATGTGTTTACGACGGTAACTGCAAGGTCTGCACGCGGTTGACCAAGGTCCTCGACAAGTGGGACCGCTACCACCAGATCGAGATCGTCCCGTCGCAGGCGTCCGGCGTCATGGCGCGATTCCCATGGATCCCGTCGCACGCGTATGCCGAAGCCCTCCAACTGATCGGGCCCGGCGGCGAAACCTGGTCGGGCGCCGCGGCGATCGAGAAGCTCCTCGACATCCTGCCGAAGGGAAAGCTCATCGGCTGGGTCTTTCACGTCCCGTTCGTCCGCACACTCGCCGACCGGTTCTACAGATGGTTCGCCCGCAACCGCTACCGACTCGGCTGCGGCGAACACTGTCAGCTGCGACCGCCCGACGTCGATTTCCGGGAGAGCTGAGCGGCGAGCGTCGCCGCCCACTCGTTCACGACCTTCGCGTCGTGCTCATCGAGGTCCGTGGACTCCGTCTGCACCGCGGCCGACGCATCGCCGGCCGCGCGCGCGACGCTCTCCGCGAGCCCGACCCACGACGCGCGCTGGAACCATTCGCCGACGGTGCGCAGCATGATCTCGTCGACGCGCGACGCCGCGCGATCGTAGACCTGAATCTCGAACCGCACCGCGCCCGCGCGCCCTTCTACCGGATCGACGAGGAAGCGCACCGCGCCGGCGATCGGATGCCCGGCGAGCGTGAGCAGCGTGATCCGCCGGTCTGCGGCTTCCCCGACGCGCACCTGGATGTGTCCACGCACCGGGATCTCGAGCGTCAGCGTCTCGCCTTCACGGATCTCGCACGGCACGTTCGGCTCGGCTTGCATCTGCACGATCGCCGGCATGAGCTCGGGCAGATGCGTGCGCACGTACGCGAACAGCGCGTCGGCATCGTAGCGACCGTTCGCGATGTCGACCCAGAAGCGCTTGCGCGTCAGCGTGCCGACGCCTTCTTCGGGCAGCTGCTCGGGCTGCACGTCGGCCAGGAGACGCAGCCCGGTGTCGAGCGGCGTCGGCGAGACCCCGAGCACCGTCACGAGCGCGTTCTCGCCGTCCGGCCGAATCACATTGCCTTCGGTGAGCATGTCGAGCTGCGCTTCGGTGAACGGCACGTCGATCCCGACCGCATCGAGCGCCTTGAGCCCCCAGCTCGCGAGCATCTCCGGCAGCGGCGCCTGCACCGCCGGCCGGTCGGTGATCACGCGCATGCGCGCGACGAGATCGTTCTGCGAGGTCAGCTCCTCGCCCGCGACCTCGAGCACCATACAGCGGACGTCGTCCCGCTCGACGACGACGCGCAGCGCCTTCGCGAAGTCCTCGTGCCAGATCGGCTGAAACGGCTGGTTGCCGTCGCCGATCGTCGGGATGACGGGGAGGGTGCGCACCATCCGCAGCAGCACCGAAAGATGCTCGTCGCCGGGACCATAGACGGCACCCGGGCGGACGATCACCCAGTCGCGGCTGAAGCTCTCCGCGACGTCTTCCCCGACGAGCTTCGACTTGTGGTACTCCGACTTGCCGCGATCGGCGCCAAGTGAGGACACGTAGATGAACTTGCGGACCCCGGCCCGCTCGGCTTCGAGAACGGTGTAACGGGTCCCTTCGATATTTACCGACTGGAAGGTGATCGCCGGCGGGCGCTCCTCGACGATCCCGGCGATGTGCAGGACGACGTCGCACCCCTCGGCCGCGCCCTCGATCGAATTCGTGTTCGACACGTCCCCGACCCATCCCTCGACTTCTTCCGGCCACCACTTCTGGTCCCGCCCGGCATGCCGGGTGAGCACGCGAACCGTGTGGCCGGCCCGGTGCAGCTCACGCACCGCCGACTCGCCAATCACCCCGCTACCGCCCGTCACGAGAACCTTCATGCGCATCCTGTAAGTAAGTGCCGCCCTGCGGGCAGGTTGGGTGCCATCACCGTCTGATCGTGGCGTCCCTGTTACAGGTGGTTCGGGCATTTCGTCCTTCTCGTGCCCGGCGACGACGCTACGGCACTCCCATCGACTCCGCGCAGCATGTTCCCGTACAGACGTCTCCTCCTCGCCGCGGCCGCGCTTCCGCTTCTCTCGTGCTCCCGCGGTGCTTCCGGCACCGTGTTCCTCGGCGCACCGGGACCGATCGACAGCCCGAACGGCGCCGCGAACCGGAACGGCTTCGAGCTCGCGCTCGACGAGATCAACGCGACACCCGGCCAGTCGCTGAAGTTCGACAAGGTCATCCGCAACGACTTCGCCCGCGGAGACTCGGCCGCGAACATCGCGCAGGCATACGTGAACGATCCGCGCGTCGTCGCGGTGATCGGCCACGTGAACTCGGGCACCATGCTCGCCGCGGCGCGCATCTACGACGGACATCTGCCCGCGATCGCGACGTCGGCCACCTCGCCGTCGCTCACCGGCATCTCCAAGTGGGCGTTCCGCGTCATTCCGAGCGATTCGCTGAACGGCACCACGATCGCGCAGTACATGAATACGCTCGGCAAGAAGCGCGCGGTCATTCTCTACGAGAACAACTCCTACGGCCGCGGGCTCGCCGAGAGCTTCCGCCGCGGGTTCACCGGCGAGATCCTCGGCATGGATCCGGTGAGCGACCAGACGGGCGAGGACCTCGAGCCGTTCGTCACCTGGATCAAGCAGAAGCAGGCCGATCTCGTCTTCCTTGCCGGCACCGACAAGTCGGGCGCGGCGTTCATCAAGGAAGCGCGGCGTCAGCAGTTCAATCCGGCGCTCGCCGGCGGCAACGGCTGGGCAGTGCTCGTCCCCGATCCGATGGCCGAGGGCGCGTACTTCCCGACGCCGTTCAACGCGCACGACCAGCGTCCCGAAGTGCAGGCCTTCGTCAAGGCGTATCAAGCGAAGTTCAACGGCGAGACGCCGAACGCGTACGCCGCGCTCGCCTACGACGCGACGAAGCTCGTCGCCGAGGCGGTCGCCAAGGTCGGCCCCGATCGCGAGAAGATTCGCGACTATCTCGCCAACCTCTCCGAGCCGTACAAGGGCGTCACGGGCCCGATCTCGTTCACGTCCGCCGGTGACCTCAAGGATCGATCGATGAGCGTCGTACGCATTCACGACCGCAGTATCGTCGCGGAGGGCGGCCGATGAATACGCTCGCCGATCTCCGACTGAACACGATTCGCGGCCGACTCTGGATCGGCTTCAGCTTCGTCGTCGCGCTGCTCGTGATCGCCGGCATCGTCGCGCGTGCCTCGTTCTCCGGGATGTCGACGACGATCGCCGCGTCGCTCAGCGAAGTGCAGACCGAAGCCGAGCTCGCGAGCAGCCTCTCCGCCGACGTCGCCAAGACCATCGAGGCGGGCGCGCGGTATCTCGAGACGCGCGAGGCCGACGCGCAGGCGACGTTCCGGAAGAGCGGCTGGACGGCGCACCAGGTCCAGCAGCAGATGAACGAGCGTCCGAACCAGACCGCCACGGAAGTGGGAACGGTCGCGGCGATCGACAACAAGCTCTCGGCGATGGAGGTGAAGTACGCGCTCGCGCACCGTCTCGCCGATCTCGGGCGCGCCGATGCCGCGCGCGCTGCATCGTCCTCGGCGCGCGGCGACATCGACGAGCTGCTGAAGAGCATCGATCGACTCGGTGAGATCAAGGCGAACAAGGTCGCGACGGCGAAGGACCAGCTTGGCGCCGAGACGCAGCGCCGCGCCGGCTACCTCATCGGCCTGATCGGGCTCGCGCTGGTGTTCGCGCTGATCGTCGTGATGGTCACGGTGCGCCGCATCGGCGAGCCGCTCGACATGCTCGTGCAGCACGCGCGACGCCTCAGCGACGGCGATCTCACGAGCCGCGCCGAAGGCGACATGCCCGGCGAGTTCGCGATCCTCGCGCAGGCGATGAATCAGACGGGCGAGTCGCTCTCGCGCGTCGTCTCGGTCGCCGCGAAGACCGCCGAAGACGTCTCCAGCTCAGCGCACGATCTCGCGTCGGTGTCGGAGCAGATCTCGCTTTCGGCGAGCCAGATGGCGAGCGCGATGACGGAAGTGTCCCAGGGCGCCGAGGTCCAGGTGCAGCAGCTGCGCACCGTCGACGACACGCTTCAGGCGATTCGCGAAGCAGCCGACGGCGTGAAGGAGCGGTCGTCGGAAGTGACCGATCTCGCGCGGAGCATCGAGGGCGCGGCGCAGTCCAAGCGCATGGAGATCGATCGCGCGCTCGGCATCCTCGTCGACGTGAAGCACAGCGTCGAGCGCGCCGCCGACGAGATCCGCCAGCTCAATGCGACGGTGAGCGACATCAATCGCTTCGTGGCCTCGGTCGGTCAGATCGCCGACCAGACGAACCTGATCGCGCTCAACGCCGCGATCG
>CBHWBX010000320.1:0-5516 GCA_966111935.1 uncultured Gemmatimonadaceae bacterium | reverse complement strand
GCACGACGTACAGATTGTCGTATTCGGAATCGCAAATCGGCCGCGGCTGCGGTGCGCCCAGCGCGCCGATGATCGCCGGGATGGTGTTCGAGTGTCCGACGACGAGCACCGTCTGCCCCGCATGGCGCTTCACCGCGGCCGCGACCTCCGCTGGGTGTGTCGCGCCCCCCGCCTGCACGACCTCGCCGGTGAGGTGCAGCTCCGACGCCGTCGGCGCCGCGGTCTGCACGGTGCGCGCGAGCTGCGTCGTGATCACGGCGTTGATCCCCGCGTCCTTCACCGCCTGCCACAACGCCTGCGCCCTCGCCTGGCCAGCGGTCGTAAGCGGCGGATCCTCCGCCGGCTCGCTCGCCTTCTCGGCGTGCCGCACGAGAATGACCGTCGTCTTCTGCGCCCACGCCGACGTCGCGGTGCCGACCATCAACGCAGCCGCAGCGGTGGTCATCCTGAGCGCAGCGAAGGACCTCCGTACTCGGCGAAAGGCCTCCGCGAGGCTGAGGGGTCCTTCGCGCTTCGCGCTCAGGATGACAGTGCGCACTGACTGCATTCAGTGAACGATAACCGCCGGAAATACATACTGCTGCAGCAGCACCAGCAGTCCGACCAGCGCCGCCAGTCCGATCGAATGCCAGAACACGAATCGGAGAATCTTCCACTCGTGCCCTTCGTACTTCGTCGCCGTGCTCGCGACGACGATGCTTTGGGCGTCGATCATCTTGCCCATCACGCCGCCCGAGCTGTTCGCCGCCGCCATCAGCACGGGACTCAGCCCGAGTTTTTCGGCGGTGATTCGCTGGAGGCTTCCGAACAGCACGTTGGACGACGTGTCGCTGCCCGTGAGCGCGACGCCGAGCCAGCCGAGCATCGCCGCGAAGAAGGGATAGAGCACACCGGTGTGCGCGAACGCGAGACCGAGGATCGCGTCTTCGCCCGAATAGCGTGTCGTGTATCCGAGCGCCAGCATCGCCGCGATCGTGAGCAGCGATCGCCACACCAGCGCGATCGTCGTCACGTACTTGTGCGCCATCTCGCGCACCGAGTACTTGAGCGTGAAGCCGGTGATGATCGCGGTGAGCAGAATCGCCGTGCCCGACGCCGAAAGCCAGTTGAAGAGAAACACCGCCGGCTCCGCGGTCGCCTTCGTCAGGACCGGCGGCGTGCGAATCACCATCTTGTCGAGTCCAGGGATCGGAATCGATGGAGCGGAGATGCCGTTGAGAAAAGTCTTCACCTGGGGCGTGCCCCAGGCGAAGACGATCACGGTGAGGATTACCCACGGGAGCCAGTGCTGCGGACGGATCGCAACGCTCTCGGCGCGAACGGACGCAGTGGCGACGCCAGGTGCGACGTCGAGACGAGTCGCCGATCGAGTCGTGACGGCCCCGGAGGTGTGTGCCGGGGCGTCGAATGTGCTGACCGGAACCGCGGCGCCGCTCGGAAGCGTTACCGCGCCCTGCGACCCGAGATCGCTTCCCTCACTCGACGTCACCGCGCGGGCGCGTCGAAACCTCAGGAATGCCGCCGTGCACACCATCGAGCACGCCGCCGCGAGGATGTCGACCAGCCACGGCCCGTGATAGTTCGACACGATGAACTGCGGGATCGCGAAGCTGACGCCGGCCACGAGCAGCTCCGGCCACACTTCGACCATGCCGCGCCATCCGCAGTACGCCGCGATCAACCAGAACGGCACGATCGCCGAGAAGATCGGCAGCTGTCGGCCGATCATCGCACTCAACGCATTCAGGTCGAGCCCCGATACGCCCTGCAGTGCGATCACCGGCGTGCCGAGTGCGCCGAACGCGACCGGCGCGGTGTTCGCGATCAACGACAGCGCCGACGCTTCGAGCGGCGGGAAACCGAGGCCGATCAGCATCGCACCGGTCACCGCCACCGGCGTTCCGAATCCCGCCGCGCCCTCGAAGAACGCGCCGAAGCAGAACGCGATCAACAACAGCTGCATTCGCCGGTCGCTCGAGATGCCGGCGATCATCTGCTGGAGCGCGGCGAACACGCCGCGCTCGTCGGTGAGCCGATAGAGGAAGATCACGTTCAGCACGATCCATCCGATCGGCAGCATGCCGTACGCGGCGCCGAGCAGCGCGGCGCGTCCGGCCATGCCCGCCGGCATCCCGATCACGCCGATCGCGACGACGAGAGCGACCGCGAGGCCGGCGAGCGCGGCCACGTAGGCTGGAATTCGGCGAACCGCGAGTAGCGACAGGAGTACGACAATAGGGACGGCCGCGGCAATCGTCGATAGCGGACCGTGCAGCGGATCGTAGTTCTGCGCCCAAGGTAGATTCATGTCCACCCACTCACCTCGCTCTGGTTGGAACGGATGACTTCGACTCGAACTACGCGCCGCCTTTTGTGCGCGATGATTATGTCGCTCGGCGCGACCGTCGGCTATACCGCCGCCGCAAACGCACAGACCCCGACCAAGCCGAAGGCCGCCGCGAAGAAGGCCACGGCTCCAAAGAAGAAGGCCACCGGCGTCGTACAGGAGGCGCAGCCCCGCGCACCGCAGCCCGAATGGCCCGTCGCCAACGCGCCGGCCCCGCTCCCCGGGGCGATTCTCCCCGCGAAGCGCATCGTCGCCTACTACGGCAACCCGCTCTCGAAGCGGATGGGCATCCTCGGCGAAGTCGATTCAGCCACGATGCTCGCCAAGCTCGACAGGGAAGTCGCGGCGTGGAACAAGGCCGACCCGGATCATCCCGTACAGCCGGCGCTGCATCTGATCGCCGTCGTCGCGTCGGATCAGCCGGGCACGGCCGGGAAGTACCGCACGCGCATGGACAGCGCGCTCATTCGTCGCGTCTACTCCTGGGCGAAGTCGCGAAACGCCCTGCTCTTCCTCGACGTTCAGGTCGGCAGGGGCACGCTCCAGGAGGAGCTGCCCCGCCTGCTGCCGTGGCTCAGGAATCCGGACATCCACCTGGCGATCGACCCGGAATTTTCGATGAAGGGCGGCCATGTCCCGGGCACGAAGATCGGCACCTTCGACGCCGCCGACGTGAACTATGCATCGTCGCTCCTCCAGGATCTGGTGACGAAGGAGAAGCTTCCGCCGAAGGTGCTGATCGTCCATCGCTTCACCCGCGACATGCTCACGGGCTACAAGCGCATCAAGCTCGACCCGCGCGTGCAGATCGTCATCAACATGGACGGCTGGGGTCCGCCGCATCTCAAGCGCGAATCGTATCGCGCCTATGTCTGGAAGTATCCGGTCGAGTACACAGGGTTCAAGCTCTTCTATCACAACGATACGAAGAAGAAGGGGAGCACCCTCATGTCCCCCGCCGACGTGCTCGCGCTGAACCCGAAGCCGATCTACATCCAGTATCAGTAGCCGGCGGCGACAACGATCTCAGGCTCGTTCTCGACCGGGAAGTTCACGGAGCTGGCGATGTAGCATTCCTCGTGAGCGTCGTGGTGAAGCGAACGAGCCTTCTCGGGGTCGGTCCCGGCGGCGACCGTGACCTTCGGGCGGAGCGTGACGGACGTGAATCGCAGCTTGCCGTCCTTCACGCTCATCACGCCCTGAGCGTCATCCTCGTACGACACGACCTGGATGCCGCCGCGAGCGCACAGGGCGAGATAGCTGAGCATGTGGCAGCTCGATAGCGATGCCACGAGCTGTTCCTCGGGATTGTACATCGTCGGGTCGCCGCGGAAGTGTGGATCCGCCGAGCCACGCTGCGGCGCCTTGTCGCCCGAGCGATACTCGAACTCGCGCGAGTAAGACTGATACGAGGATGTCGACCCCTGGCGGGCTCCGGTCCAGACGAGCCGGACAGCGTAATCATGCCGCTCGTCGAGCTTCTGCTTGATTTGCATCCCGAAAAGTATCAGGACCCCATCGACACTTTTCCGGCTCGCCCCCCGTACGATCCGCCATGGCCCCGGAGCGTCCCGGCTTCCGCCCCGACATCGAAGGCCTGCGCGGCATCGCGATCCTGCTCGTGATCGCGTTCCATGCGGGGGTCAGCGCCTTTGCCGGTGCCTTCGTCGGCGTGGACGTCTTCTTCGTTCTCTCAGGCTACCTCATCACTGGCATCCTCTCCCGCGAAGTCCTCGCGACGGGAGACCTCGATCTCGCCGGATTCTACGCCCGCCGCGCCCGACGCCTCCTGCCGGCGTTCCTGCTTGTCGTCGTCGCCACGCTCGCGATCGCGCTGCTGCTCTATGCGCCGATCGACGTCCCGCGCATCGCATCCGACGGTCGCGCCGTTGCGCTCCACTACGGCAATGTGCTGTTCGCGCAGCAGGCGGTGAACTATCACGCGGCCTCGGGAAATCCGTTCCTGCACACCTGGTCGCTCGCCGTCGAAGAGCAGTTCTATCTTCTGTGGCCCCTCCTCTTTCTCTTCATCGCCCGCGCTCAGCTCTCCGAGCACGCCGGCCGTAAGAGAATGCTCATCGTCGTCCTCGCCGCGTCGGCGGTCTCTTTCGCCGCGGCGATCGTCGTCACCGACCGCGCGCAGCCGTGGGCCTTCTTTGGCATGCCGACGCGCATCTGGGAATTCGGCGTCGGCGCGCTGCTCGCGCTCCGGTCGGGAGACAGACCGGCGCGGCTCTCGTCGCGCGGCACCCTGCTCCAGATGACAGGCCTCGTCGCCATCGGCGTCGCCGTCGCCCTTTTCCACGAAGCACTCCCCTATCCCGGCGCCCTCGCTCTGCTTCCGGTCCTCGGCGCCGCCGCCCTCCTGGTCGGCGGCGAGCTCGCGCCCGACGGCCCCGTGTCGCGCGCGCGCGGCAATCGCGCGCTACAGTTCTTCGGAAGCGTCTCGGACTCCTGGTATCTCTGGCACTGGCCGCTCGTCGGGCTCGGTGTCGTGCTCGACTGGCAGATCGGCGTCGCCGGCAAGCTGGCGTGGTCGCTCGTCGCGCTCGGCCTTGCCGTGCTCACGCAGCGGTTCATCGAAGAACCGATGCGGCGCGGTGATCGGCTCGGCGTCGATTCACAGCGCGCGAACATCGGGGGGCTTCTCGCGAGCGTCGTCGCCGCCGCTGCCGCATGGCTGACGCTTGCCGCGGCGAATGGCCGGATATCCTCGCCCGTTCAGCGCACGATCGCCGCCGCGCGCGTCGACGGGATGAAGCACCAGTGCTGGGGAACCTACACCACCAACGCCACCGCGCCCTGCATCTTCGGCGACGCGAGCGCGTCGACCACCGTCGTGCTCATCGGAGATTCGCACGCCGAGCACTGGCTGCCGGCGATCGATCGCATCGGGCGGGAACGGCGGTGGAAGGTGTATGCGATGGTGAAGCCGGGTTGCCCCGTCGCCGATGTGGCCGAGCTGGTGAGCCGCGGCTTGCGCCGGGTGTATCGCGAATGTGCCGAATGGCGGCGTGAGCGCGTGCGCGCGATCCTCGCCCTGCGTCCATCGTTCGTCGTGCTCTCGAGCTACGATCACTATGTCGAGAACACCGATGATCCATCACCGTGGAATGTGAGTGCTGCCGCCTGGCAGGCGGGCCTGCGGCGGACCTACGCCACGCTCGCG
>CBHWBX010000319.1:0-5536 GCA_966111935.1 uncultured Gemmatimonadaceae bacterium | reverse complement strand
GGCCCAAGCTCACCCTGCACGACCGCCCAGCCGTCGCCGCACACCGTTTCATTCGGGGCGGGCGCGGAGACGACGCCCAGCTCGAGGAGATCTTCAGGCGTCGGCGCCGGTGTCGCCTTCACCAACCGCAGCATCCGCGCGAGCACCGCGGTTCCGTTGCCCGACTGCGAGTAGACGTCGAACACCTCGCTCATGCGGTGCACGGCGCCGAGTCCCTTCCCCGCGGTGCCGCCGCTCGAGTAGCCGTCGCGCATCGCGCGCGTAACGTCGTCGATGCCGCGGCCGCGATCGATCGCGATCAGCTCGATCCCCGTTCCCGATGCGATCGCGCGCGCAAGCAGCTTTCCGCCGCCGCCGTGATTCGCGAGGTTCGTCGCCAGCTCGGTGGCGACGATCGCCACGCGTCCCGACGCCGTCTCGTCGAGCCCGAGCTGCGTCGACAACGCACCGACCGCACGCCGCGCCTCGCCGATGTGCGACGCGTCCGGCACCGGGATGACGCGCGTCTGCGCTGCGGGATCAGCGCCAGCGGACAGCGGTGACACGCGTGCCTTGGCCTGGAGTAGATGCAATGTCGAAATCGTTGACGAGACGGCGTGAACCGCCGAGGCCGAGCCCCATGCCGTTGCCGCTGGTGTAGCCGTCCTGGAGCGCGCGCGCGATGTCCGGAATGCCCGGCCCCTGGTCCTCGAAGACGAGGCGCACGCCGCGGCGCGACGATTCCTCGATCAGCTCGAGCGACGCGGTACCACCGCGGCCGTGGACGATCGTGTTGCGGGCGAGCTCGCTCGCCGCGGTCACCATCTTCGTCTGATCGACGAGCGAGAAGCCGGCATCGCTGCACATCGCGCGCACCGCCTGACGCGTGCGCACGACGTCACTGTCCGACCGGAGCTGGATGACCTCACGTCTCCGGACGTTCATCGCGCTCCTCGGTCGAGGAAGAGCCGGTGCGCAGGGCCGAGAGGAGTCGCATGCCGCGGTCGACGTTCAACGCCGTCCGCACGCCGGGGAGAGAGAGTCCGAGCTCGACGAGAGTGATCGCGACCGCCGGCTGCATCCCGACGACGACGGTATCGGCGTCGAGGATCTGCGCCATGCCGGCGATGTTCGAGATCATGCGCCCGATGAACGAATCGACCATCTCGAGCGACGAGATGTCGATCAACACGCCGCGCGCGTTGTGCTTCGTGATTGCCGCGGTCAGGTCGTCCTGCAACGTGAGCGCGAGCTGATCGTGCATGTCCACCTGGATGGTGACGAGCAGATACTCGCCCATCCGGAGAATGGGAATCCGTTCCACGGCGGCCTCAGATGCGCGCGGCGCCGACGCGCGTCACGCCGAGCCCGAGGCGCTGTAGCGCGACAGCGAACGCATCGGCCAGCGTCGCCTTCGTCGTCACGCCCGTGAGCTCGACGCCGAGGTGCACGATCGTCTGCGCGATCTGCGGGCGAATGCCGCTGATGATGCACTCCGCGCCCATCAGGCGCGCTGCGGTCACGGTCTTGAGGAGGTGCTGCGCGGTGAGCGTATCGACGGTCGGCACGCCGGTGATGTCGATGATCGCGATCTCGGCGCCCGTCTCGACGATGCGCTGAAGCAGGCTCTCCATCACGATCTGGGTGCGGCTCGAGTCGAGCGTACCGATCATCGGCAGCGCGAGCACGCCGTCCCACAGCTTCACGACGGGCGTCGAGAGCTCGAGCATGTCCTGCTGCTGCCGGTTGATGACCTCCTCGCGTCCCGACTGATACACCTCGGTCGTGAACAAGCCGAGCTTGTCGATGATCTCGGTGAGCAGCTCGGAGTCGTCGGCCAGCCCCTGCGCATCCTTCGGATACTCGCCGCGAAGCCGTGTCATGATCGGTCGTTTGAGCGAGAAGACGAACAACGCCGTCTCGGACGGCGTGAAGCCCTGCGCCCCGCGGCTGCGCGAGAGGTTGCCGAGCATGTCGCGCACGGACGACCACTCGGGCCCTTCGGCGTCGTGCGCGCCGCGGCGCAGCGCGCGGCGGAACAGCGAGAGGAACTCCCCAGCCTGCGTGCGCAGCTCCGACTCGGAGATGGCGCCGGCGCCCTTGCCCATGCCGCGCACCAGCTCCTTGGCCCAGTCGCCGAGAATCTCGGACTCGTACTGTTCGACGACGCGCGGGATCTTCGATTCGGTCTGGTCGGCCACGGGGGATTTTTGGAGGGAGTCAAAGAGAGAGGCCCGCGGCGCAAGGAGGGAATCGACGCGCAGCGACCGCAAAGTTGGCTAACTCAGCACTGCGGGAACCGTGCCAGACGGGTCGGGACCGCCCTCGCTTAGCTTTCCGGCACCAATGTCTCGTCCAACGTACCTCGAGCCGGTGCTCTCTGCGTCTCCGGACGATCCCGCGATCGCCCACGGCGCGGAGCTCCTTCGCGCCGGACGCCTCGTCGCCTTCCCGACCGAGACCGTGTATGGATTGGGCGCGAATGCCCTCGATCCCAGCGCGGTCGATCGGATCTACGCGGCGAAGGGACGTCCGGCGTACAACCCGCTGATCGTGCATGCCGCGACCCGCGACGGTGCGCTCGCGGTCGTCGATCGGTGGACCGACCACGCCGAAGCGCTTGCTCGCGCCTTCTGGCCCGGGCCACTCACACTGGTGCTGCCGAAGAAGGCGATCGTTCCCGACGGCGTGACGGCCGGCCTGCCGACGGTCGCCGTGCGCGTCCCCGCGCATCCGATCGCGCACGCGCTGCTCGCCGCCGCCGGCATCCCCGTCGCCGCGCCGAGCGCCAATCGCTCGACCGAAGTCTCGCCCACGACCGCGGCGCACGTCGCGAAATCACTCGGCGATCGCGTCGATCTCATTCTCGACGGCGGTTCGACGATGGTCGGCATCGAGTCGACGGTGCTCGACGTCTCGACGCCGATCCCGACGCTGCTCCGTCCCGGGATGATCTCGGTGCCGCAGCTCGAGGCCGTCGTCGGTCCGATCACGCTCGCATCGTCGTCGAGCGGCGAGGCGGCGCGGCCGTCCCCCGGCATGCTCGACAAACACTACTCACCGCGCGCCGATGTCCGCATCGTCGACGGTGCCGACGTCGGGATTCGCGTCGAGCACGAGCGCGCGAACTCGCGTCGCGTCGGCGCGATCGTCGTCGAGGCGGCGGTCGAGCCGTCGCGCACGATCGTGCGGCTGCCGAACGACGCCGCCGGCTATGCGGCGCGCCTCTACGACACGCTGCATGCGCTCGACGATGCGGGCTGCGACGTCATCGTCGTCGAGCGCGTCCCCGACGATCCCCGGTGGGTCGGCGTCGCCGACCGCCTGCGGCGGGCCGCGACACCGGGCGACTAGTCTTATTTAGACTAGAAGTTGGCCTGGAGCGCGAACAGCGCGAACGTCGCGTTGCGGATCGTGCTCACGTGCGGGAACTGCTGGTAGACGACGTTCACCGCGAGCTTCGCGTTGCCGCCCTCGATGAAGTAGTTCGCGCCGCCGACGATCTGCGTCTGCACGCCGTTGTTCACCGCGTTCTCCGCGGTGCGATCGCGGTCCCACCAGTCGTAGCGCGTGACGAGCTGAAACTGCTTCTGCACGCGATAGGCGGCGAGCCCGTACCAGCCGAAGCGCCGCAGCAGGCCGTCGCGCGCGGCCATCGTCTCGCCGCGCACGGTGACGCGCGACGTGAGGAGCTGAGCCTCCGTTCCGAACCGCTGATGCTCCTGCGTCGCCGGACCGCCCTCGAACCCGCCGCTCGCGCCGAGCTGCACCGCCGGAATGAACGGCAGATGATAGACGAGACGGCCGATGACGGCCTTCTGATCGTTCGTGTCGGTGTTGCCCTGCGAGTCGCCGACCTCGTTGTACATGCCGGCGTGGTACTCGAGCCCGAAACGCGAGCCGTTCGCCGACACGCCGATGTCGCGCACGTCGCCGAGTCCCACGGCGCGTGAGCGTTCGACGATGAAGTTCGTGCGCTCGATCGTCTCGACGAGCCAGGTCGGCGTCATCCCTTCATAGCTCAGCGGGATGATCTGCTGCCCGACGTCGATCATCAGGTAGCGGTTCGCCGTGAAGCTGAGCGCCGCGTCCTGGAGGATGCGCGATCGCTGATCGACGGCGACCGACGCGAGCGCGAGCGAGTCGGCGCCCTTGGCGTTGGTCTGATTGAGCTGGATCGGCTTGCCGGCGTCGAACGTGACGCGCCAGCGCATCCGGGGGGAGATGAATCCACTGAACTTGAGATCCGCTTTGCGCAGCCGGTAGCCGTCCTTGACCAACGGATCGCCGGTGCGGTAATAGATCTCTAAAAATGCGTGCGTCTCGACGGGAGGGAGGACGATCGCCTTGGCGGTCGTCGAATCCTGCGCTTTCACGCCGCGCGCCAAACCGATGCACGCAGCGACCAGCAACGCGCCGAGTCGCCCTGTGGCGGCTCTGCGACCAATCACGATCAGGTCTTGTGGCGGAAAATGATTCGGCCGCGCGTCAGGTCGTACGGCGACACTTCGATGGTCACGCGATCCCCCTGGAGAACACGAATGCGGAAGCGGCGCATGTTGCCGCCGAGCGTGGCGAGCACGTTGTGTCCGTTGGTGAGCTGCACGCGAAAGGTCGCGTTGGGGAGAACCTCGGTAACCTGACCTTCCAGCTGAATCGGTTCTTCTTTGGCCATGAACTAGAGGAAAAAGGAGATGACAGCTGGAGTAAGTATAGGCTCAGCCGGGCTTTACGGTAAGAGCGGACCGGAGCGCGTCATCCTGAGGAGCGCAGCGACGAAGGACCCCTATCCCTACGACGGGACAGGGGTCCTTCGCTGCGCTCAGGATGACGACGCGCGCGACGTACGCGCGCCTCGTCACTTACGGCACCGTCTTCTTCTGCTTGTCGACGTTGTTGCCGATCACGCCGCCGAGCAACCCACCGACCGCCGCGCCGATGATGCCGCCCTTCACCTTGTTCCGGCTCGTCGTCGCGCCGATCACCGCGCCGGCCGCGGCGCCGATCGCCGCATCACGCTGGGTGTGCTTCACGGTCACTTCGCGACGCGCCGGCGCCGCCGTCCCCGAGGACGTGCCCGCGCTCGAGCCGGCCGACGAGCTGCCCGACGATCCGCTCGACCGACGCGTCATGTGCGTCCCCGAGCTCGCCGTGCGGCGCGTCGTCGTCGTGCGCGCGACTTCGCCCGAAGAGGCGGCGCGCGTGCCGGCGGGCCTCGGCGCCGCCGCCGGAGACGTCAGCGCATTCGCGCGCTCCGCGGCGGAGATGCTGTCGAGCGGCGTGTAGCCCTTCTGCTGCGCGGCGAGCGACAGATCGGTGTTCAGGGCCGTGTCCGCGGGCTTGTCCGCACTGCGGCTGCATGCGCCGAGCATCGTCGAACCGACGAGGGCGAGCGCGAGAAAATTGCGAGTCATTCTGCCTCCAGAATTCGAGCGTAGGGTACGCTCGGATAAGGCAGAGGCCGTGCCACCAGCGTCCGACTCAGGCGCTCGCCGGCATCGTGTGTCGGCCGCTTTCGCGCTGCTCCTCGCGCTCCTCGCGCGCGCGATTCATCGCG
>CBHWBX010000318.1:0-5606 GCA_966111935.1 uncultured Gemmatimonadaceae bacterium | reverse complement strand
CGACTTCCGCTCCGTAGATCACGCCGTTCTTGTCGACTGCAATCCCCTCCGCCGACGACGTCGACGGCGGCCCGACCGTCGGATCCGGGATGAACCAATCGACCTTCCCCGTCGACGCACTGCCGACCCGAATCCCGCGCGTCCACGTCCGCGACCGCCCGTTTCCGACCGACCCCGATTCCGAATCCGCCACATAGATCCGGTCGTTCTTGTCGATGAAGATTCCGCTCGGCCGGCTGAACTGGTACCAGGTGTCGAGCAGCTTCTCGTTCTGATCGAAGATCTTGATCCGGTTGTTGCTGCGATCGCCGACGTAGAGGCGTCCCTTCGAATCCATCGCCAGCGCGTGCGGCTGATCGAAGTCGTCCGGCCCCGAACCCCACTGGCCAAACGTCTTGAGCAGCTTGCCGTCATTAGAGAACTTGTAAACCCGCGCCGCGCTCCCCGGCGCGGACGAGTGGCCTTCCGAGACGTAGATCGTACCGTTCGGCGCGATCAGCAGCGCGTTCGGCTGCCAGAAGTAGTGGTCGCCGCGTCCGCCACCCGGATCGCCGAGCGTCATCAGCAACTTGCCGCTCGGGCTGAACTTGAAGATCTGATGACCTTTGCCCTTCGTCGTCAGCGTATCGCCGCGGCCGAGCGTGCAGCCGCAGTCGATGACCCAGACGTTGTTGTCCCGGTCGACGACGATCCCGTGGGGTGAGAGGATCATCCCGGCGCCGAAGTGCTGGAGCAGGTTGCCGTTCGCGTCGAAGTGCAGCACCGGGTCGAGGTTCGATCCGACGCAGTTGTTCGTGCCGCACCGCTCGGCGACCCAGATGCTCGTGCCGTCGTTGTCGATCGCGACGGCGCTCGTCGAGCCCCAGGTCCGCCCCTCCGGCATCTTCGCCCACCCCTCGATCGTGCGATACGGGTTGGGAAGCTCGTTGAGCGGCGCCATCGTCGCGCTGTTCGTCTGCGCGCCGATCACCCGAACGGCGAGCAGCGTCGCGGCGGTGAGAGAAAGTGCACGTGTCATCGGCGGCCTCGGGTCAGGGAGTGCGGACGGAGATCTTGCGACCGCGCATCACCGTCGTGTCGGTGCTCAGCGAGTCGGCGCTTTTCGGCGAGTGATTCGCCTTGAGCAGATAGGCGACGACGTCGAGGTACTCCTGCTCCTTGAGCCCGCCCGGATTGTCGACCGGCATCGTGTTGCGTACGAGCTGGTAGAAGTCGCCGACGCGGCGGTCGTTCCATTCATCGACGAACGTCGCGCCGATGAACTTCTCCGTCTGATGACAGTTCGCGCAGCTCGCCTCGAATACCCCCTGGCCGCGCGTCGCCTGCGCATCGGTGAACGATGCCGCCGGCAGGTTCGCGACGCGCGCGATCACGACCTTCGCGCTCGGATCGAAGCGCAGCGGAACCTGCGGCCCCGTCTTCGCGCCGCTCGTGAGATGCGCGCCGAGCGGGGTGAGCACGGCCGGATTGGACGACGAAGACGCCGCCGCGCACCCGACGACGGCTGTGGCGGTGCCGAGCAGCATCCAGCGATTGAGGCGCATCCGAATGTTTCTCCGAGGTGGGGTCGGTTTTGCTCGGCAATTATACCATCCCGCGCCGTTCCCGCACGAGGGGCGACTGGATTTCGGTTCGAGGGGCCTGCATCTTCTCCGGCGACTTCTCCCACCCTCCGTATCATGACGATCGATACGAACGACAACGACGAATCGACCGGCCTGCCGCGTCGCGACTTTCTGAAGGCGGCGGGGGCCGGCGCGGGGATGCTCGCGCTCGGCGGGCTGACGCCCGATCATCCGCTCATCCCCAATCCCAAAGCCACGACGTCGGTGCGCGGCGCAAGTGCGTCGCCGGAGATCGTCGTCATCGGCGCGGGAGCGTGGGGCAGCTTCACGGCCATGAATCTCCAGCGCATGGGCGCGAAGGTCACGCTCGTCGATGCGTACGGGCCGGGCAACGCCCGATCGACGTCGGGCGACGAGACGCGCGGCGTGCGCTCCTCCTACGGCGATCGCCCCGGGCAGCAGGGCGAGCAGTGGATGCTCTGGGCGCGCGAGTCGATGCAGAAGTGGAAGGACTTCGACGCCGAGTGGGGAAAGCAGCTCCGGCTGAATCTCTTCCACGTCACCGGCGATATGATCTTCCGCACGGAGTGGGACAACTTCCAGCTCCGCTGCAAGGTCTGGTGGGACAAGAACAAGATCCCATATCAGATCCTCAATGTCGACGACGTGCGGAAGTCGTACCCGGTGATCAACCTGGACGACATCACCGCGGTGCTCTACGAGCCCGACGCCGGCGTCGTGCGCGCGCGCCGCGCCACCCAGGCGGCCGCGGCGGCGTTCGAGGCGCTCGGCGGCAAGATCGTCATCGGGCGGGCGACGCCGTCAAAGTTCTCTAATGGACGGCTCGAGGAGGTCTCGCTCGACACCGGCGAGACGCTGCGCGCCGACACGTTCATCTTCGCGCTCGGTCCGTGGCTCGGGAAAACCTTCCCCGAGATCTTCGCCAAGAAGACGCGCGTCCCGATCGGCTACGTCGTCTACTTTGCGACGCCAATCGGCGATCATCGGTTCACGTATCCGAATCTGCCGACCTACAACTTCCCGGGCGTGACCGGCTGGCCGGCGCTCCCCGTCGACAACCGCGGCTTCCGCGTGCGCGGCGCCGAGCGCGCACCGACGCCGGCGAATACCGTCGCCAGCGGGAATGCTTCGGCGAGCAGCGCGACGCAGTCCGGTGCGAATCGTCCGGTCTCCACCGCGGGCGCGGTGACCGATACCGGCTCCAATCTCGCCAACGCGAACCGCGGCGGCGCGAATGCCGGCGGCGGTCGCGGCGGGCAGGGCGGCGCGCAGCAGCAGGCCGAGGTTCCGCCGCAGCAGCAGGATCCGGATACGAGCGATCGCTGGGCCGACCAGACGCGCATCGACGGCTCGCGCCGCTTCGTCGCGCATCGCTTCCCGCTCCTCAAGGACGCGCCGGTCGCGCAGACGCACGCCTGCCACTACGAGTCGACGTCGAGCGGCAACTTCATCATCGACAAGCATCCGGACTGGAGCAATGTCTGGATTTCGTCGGGCGGCAACGCGGAGGGTTTCAAGTTCGCGCCGAAGATCGGTGATTATGTCGCGAACCGGGTGATGGGGAAAACCGATCCGTTCATCGACAATCAGTTCAAGATCCCGGCGAAGGACTACGATCCGCCTGCTCCTCCCGCGCCTGCTGCGAATCGTCCGCCTGGCGAGTAAGGCTGAAACAGCAACAGACTCAACGCAGAGGACGCGGAGACGCAGAGGTCCGCAGAGGACTGCAAACGGCGAAAGAACAAAAAGAATATGAAAAAAGAACGGCGACCCACTCTCGGAGTCGCCGTTCCCACTTCAAAGCAGTTGTCGCTCTTTCAGCAGTTCCTCTGCGGACCTCTGCGCCTCTGCGTCCTCTGCGTTCAGTCTGTTGCCTTTGCTTATTTGGACTTCGCGATCTTGATCCTCTTGAGACTGTCCGGGACCTCGCTGAGCGACGTCGACCCGGCGGGGAACTGATTCTGCGAGAGGATGTACGCGATCACATCCGACACGTCCTTCGCCGCGAGCGTCTTCGGGTTGTCGGACGGCATCGTCGTGAGGATCGTCGTGTGCAGCTGGTCGAGCGTCACGCCGTCCCAGCTCGCGAGGAAGTCCTTGCCGGAGAGACGGCCGCCGTCGTTGTCCTTGCCCGCGGCGGCTTCGCCATGACACTTGTCGCACGTCGTCTTGTAGATCGAGTCGCCGCGCTGCGCCTGGGCGGCGGTATAGACGCTGTCGAGCGTCGTCTTGTCGACGTGGCGCGAGGTGGGGAAGTGCGCGGGACGCGTCGCGGCGAGCGCGGCGACGGCGGCGACGATCGGAACGAAGAGCAGCTTTGTCATGCGCCGGGGTTCTCGGGAATCTCGACGAGCTTGGGGTCGACGTCGGCCGGCGTGACGTTGCGGATCTCGGTCTGCTGCACGACGGTGATGTGATCGACGGTGGGATCGTTGCCGATCATCCCCTGAAGCCCGACCACGTCGCGTACACCGCCGATCGTCGTCGTCGTGACGACCTTCACCGGCGTGCCCTCGAGCTGTGCGCGGACGTTGCGCAGCTTGAGCGCGTATTCGACGAGCGGACCGTCGGTCGATTGATCGGCGACGACGAGCGGTTCGAACGGATTGGGAATCGCGGCCGGCAGCTTGGCCGTCCACATCTCCGTGACGGCGTGCGCGGGCAGGCTTTGATCGCCCCACAAGATACGATAATCGGTGGTGATGCGAACGTGCTGGGTCGGGCGCCCATCGATCGTTTCGCCGGCACCGAGCTTCTCGGTCTTGCGCGGGCAGGTGCCCAGCGCCTTCACGTCGAGCAGCTCGACCTGGCTCAGGAATCCACTCGCGCCGATCCCGCGACCGCGTCCGCCCCGGGGACCGCGCCCCGCCGCGCCGGCTCCCGGCGGAGGCCCGCCGGCCCCACGTGCGCCGCCGCGACCGCCGAAGCCACCGGGCCCGCGCCCGCCCCCCGGCGCGCCGACCGGTGCCGCATCGCCGCCATCGCCACCCGGACCGCCGCCGAAGCCGCCACGTCCGCCGCCGAGCACGCGGCTCAATGCGATCACCGCGGGTCCGCCGAACATGTCGTCCGAGGGCGTGTAGCGCTGATTGTTCGCGTGCAGGACGAACGAATGTCCGGAGTCGGCGGCAATCAGGAAGTCGTCGGTGGTGATCCCCTGCGGCGCCGGGGTGAAGGCGAGAAACTCGATCCGCGCCCGCCCGTTGACGGCGACGCCGCGGCCGCGCATAACCTCGTCATTCTGCGCACGCGGCGTGTCGCCGGGGTAGACGCGCGTCGAAGTCGAGACCCGGAACGAGAGGCCGGGGACGCGGCGTTCACGCGCGTTCGTCGCGGCGGACAATGTGAGCAGGAGCGCCGTCGCCGCGGCCGCGACGCCGGAGCGGCGCGCAAGGGGGGAATTCCTGAGGAGCACGTTCATTTGCGACCCATGGTGAACCTGTCGACAAGTACGCGACACGGAGGATGAACGTTCGTTATGATTGGGGTAACCAGCCGTGACTGTACCCACGCCCTCGTCCACTGATCCGCGCACGCGGCTCCTCGTCGTCGATGACGACGCGGCGATTTGTGCTGCCTATGAGGAAATCCTCGGCGCGCACGGGTATGTCGTGGCGACGGCAGGCAGCCGCGCCGAGGCGCTGAAGACGCTCGAGCGCACGGGCGGCGCCGAAGTGCTGGTGCTCGACATCGGCCTCCCCGATGCCGACGGCGCCGACGTCGCCGCCGAGATCCAACAGCTCCTCGGGCCGCGCCCGACGTTGTACGTGAGCGGATGGACCGACGAGTTCTGGAATCTGTCGGAAGCGCCGACGCCCTGGCTCGTGATGCAGAAACCGATTCCGATCGCGAAGCTCCTCGCGGCCGTCGATTATCTCTCCGGCCGCCGCACGGCGCGCCCTGAGGACTGATCGAGGATCGGGGATAGGGGCGCGGGGGGCGGGCGTTTCGGTCCCCCCGCCCCCCGACCCCCGAGTACAGCGGAATTAACAGGGGCCCCCAAAAGGGTGGGACAAGGGC